>NZ_CP039712.1:2165000-2190262 GCF_005145005.1 Vagococcus zengguangii | reverse complement strand
TCGATTGTCCTCCTTACTGTATAGAATGTCTTTTACATTCTAGCACTAATCAAAAAAGTTTTCCACTACATTTGTTCACTGTGGAAAATGAATTAAGAGCAAGTGAATAAAGTTATCCACAAGAGGAAGTTGTTAGGGGATTACGAAAAAAATAAGCCTAAAAAACACAGTGATTGTGGATAACTTTTAGTGAATATATCAAGGAATGAAGTCGGTTTTAAACAGGATAATTTTTCTTGTGGATAAAGTTTTACACAGGTGGTATTTTGTTAGAAAAGGGGGGCCTAACTTGTGAGAAATAATGAAAATATAGATAGATATCCACAGGTTATAAAGACGAAAAAATATTCATGTGGAAAACTTTTTTATGGCCATTTTTATCAGTTATTTAGTCTTTTAATTAAAAATTTGACAACTGTTCGATTTATTCGTATAATATTGGGGTCTGTCTAGGTATTTTATAGAGAATAGATATAAATACATCAAGGAGGTGTTTTTGAATGAAAAGAACATACCAACCAAGCAAACGTAAACATAAAAGAGTACATGGATTCCGTAAACGTATGAGTACTAAAAATGGTCGTCGCGTATTAGCAAGCCGTCGTCGTAAAGGAAGAAAAGTATTATCTGCTTAAGCCGCTGAACCTATTCAGTGGTTTTTTTTATTTTTAGCGAAGTTTTAGGCTATTGAATAGGGTTTTATGCTATCATTATAAGAAATAAAGACTATAGTGCAGATGAAAGGAAATCTGTATGAAAAAAGAATACCGAATCAAAAAAGAATCTGATTTTCGCGATATTATGAGCGAGCGCCAATCGTTTGCAAACCGTCATTTGGTGATTTATATTCGTCAAAAAGAACAGCCACACTTTAAAGTTGGTTTATCGGTGGGTAAAAAAGTTGGAAATGCTGTAATGCGAAATCATGTGAAACGTTTATTACGTCTATCATTAAAGCAAATGACAGGTGAGATTAACCCCAATCTTGAATTTGTTTTAATTGCTCGTCCTGCCATCAAGCATTTATCTTATGAAGAGGTTCAAAAGAATGTCCGTCATGTCTTGAAGTTAGCAGGCGTTATAGAAGAAAAGAAAAACGAAGGAGCATAAGGGTGAGAAAAAATAAGAAGAAAATTTTGCTAGTTATTAGCATGTTAGCGTTAGTGTTAGTGTTAACAGCTTGTGGTACAACGAAGATTGATGCAAGTAGCACGGGCGTTTGGGATCGCTACATTGTTTATAATTTTGCGAAAGTTATTAAAGCGCTGTCGCTAGGCGGTAATACGGGAATCGGGATTATTTTATTCACGATTTTAGTCCGTATCATTTTATTACCGTTGATGAAGTTTCAAACGAACTCAATGAAAGCAACGCAAAAGTTACAACCAAAAATTAAAGAGTTGCAAGAAAAATATCCGGGTAAAGACGCAGAATCAAAACGTAAAATGCAAGAAGAGCAACAACGTTTATATGCCGAACATGGAGTTAACCCAATGGCTGGTTGTTTACCGTTATTAGTGCAAATGCCAATCATGATGGCGGTATGGCAAGCTATTTCACGCGTACCGGAATTAACGCAAGGAAAGTTCATATGGCTTGAGTTAGGAACACCAGATAAAACCTTTATTTTACCGATTATCGCAGCTATATTTACGTTCGCAAGTAGTAAATTAGCGAGCATGTCACAAACAGAATCAAATGCATCAATCACGATGATGAACTATTTGATGCCGTTAATGATCTTATTCATGGGGATAAACTTGGCGAGTGGTTTATCATTGTACTGGGTCGTTTCAAATGGTTTCCAAGTGATTCAAACGTTGATGATCAACAATCCGTTTACACAACGACGTGAAGCTGAAGAAGAGGCACGCCTTGCCAAAGAAAAAGAACGTGCTTTAGAAAAAGCTAAAAAGTCGAAGAAAAAACGTAAAAAATAATTCATCCATATAAGATGAAACAAGTCTAAAGGAGGTAATTTTTGTGTCAGAATTTAGAGGAGCAACTGTCGAAGAAGCAATCGCAATCGGTCTTAATACGTTAGGATTAACGAGAGAAGCAGCCGAAATTAAGATTATTTCAGAAGACAAAAAAGGTTTTTTAGGAATTGGAAAAAAAGAAGCAATTGTCTCAGTTTCACCGCTTGTCGTTGATGAGGCGATTATCACAACAAAAGAGAGTATCGTTGAACCTAATGTTGAAGTATCAGATGTGACAACCGATATCAATCAAGCAAATGAAGAAGTGGTTGAAGAACCAGAAGTAGTCGTTGCGGATGAACCTTTCAAGGTGTTGGAAAATCTAACTGAACAACAAACGATTACTGAATTAGCCTTGTATTTAACTAAAATTACAACAGAACTAGGCGCACCAGCCTTAGTCAGAGTAGAGCGTCAAAAAGATTTAGTGATGATGCATTTAGATGCGAAAAAAGCTGGTGTCTTAATTGGTAAACATGGTCGTGTTCTAAATGCGATTCAGTATTTAGCACAAGTCTTTGTTCACCGTGTCGCGAAGGGTCGTTTAAACGTCGTGGTGAATGTTGGCGATTATCGTGAACGTCGCCAAGAGGCAATGGAAAAATTAGCGCGTCGTACCGCTCGTAAAGTCGAAGAAACAGGACAAGCTGTTTTCTTAGAACCAATGCCAGCGTTTGAGCGCAAATTGATTCACGGTTATTTAACCGAACATCCTTATGTTGAAACACATTCTGAAGGTGAAGAACCACATCGTTACTTAGTGGTGGAACCTAAACATAACGTTTTTTAGAAACGAACACGTACCGTTAAGGTCTTTTCTTAATCCTTGATTATTCAGTCAAAATAAGGTATTATCTTAACGAAATCAATCGAATGACAATTGAATCAGCAGTCAAAGTGCTAATTCACCCCAATGTTTATTTGGGGTGGAGTGGGCACTTTTTTTAATGAAAAAAATTAATTAAAAGGAGCTAGAAGGATGAATGTAACCAAGGAATTTGATACGATTGCGGCCATCTCAACCCCACCAGGTGAAGGGGCAATCAGTATTGTCCGTTTAAGTGGCGATGACGCGGTGAAAATTGCTAATAGTGTCTTTGTTTCGTCCCATAACTTAGAAGAAGTGGCGAGTCACACGATTAACTATGGCCATATTAAAGATCCAAAACGTGAGCAAGTGTTAGATGAAGTCATGGTGTCGGTCATGCGTGCCCCACGTACGTTTACCCGTGAAGATATTGTTGAAATTAACTGTCACGGTGGGATGGTTGTGACCAATCAAGTCTTGCAACTGTTATTACGCGAAGGTGCCCGCATTGCTGAGCCTGGTGAATTTACGAAGCGTGCCTTTTTAAATGGCCGTATGGACTTATCACAAGCCGAAGCAGTGATGGACTTAATCCGTGCTAAAACTGATAAAGCGATGCATGTAGCGTTAAACCAATTAGATGGGAACTTATCAACCTTAATTCGCTCATTACGCCAAGAAATTTTAGAAACGTTAGCGCAAGTCGAAGTAAATATTGATTATCCAGAATATGATGATGTCGAAGAGATGACGTCACAATTATTAAAAGAAAAAGCTTTTGAAGTTAAAGAGCGCGTGAGTTATTTATTACGCACTGCGCAACAAGGGAAAATTTTACGTGAAGGCTTAGCGACCGCTATTATCGGGCAACCAAACGTTGGAAAATCAAGTTTATTAAATTACTTACTTAAAGAAGATAAAGCGATTGTAACGGAGATTGCCGGCACTACGCGTGACGTGATTGAAGAATTCGTTAATGTACGCGGAGTACCGCTAAAATTAATCGATACAGCGGGTATTCGTGAAACTGATGATATCGTTGAGAAAATCGGAGTTGAACGTAGTCGTAAAGCCCTACAAGAAGCTGATTTTATTTTATTATTACTCGATCAAAGTAAACCATTAAGCCAAGCGGATATTGATTTAATTAAAGCGACCGATGGTTTAACACGTTTAATTATTTTGAATAAGATGGACCTTGACAGTCAGTTAGACCGTGAAGCATTGTTTGAACATGTAGCGGCTGACGATGTCTTAGAAATTTCAGTTTTAGGTAGTCAAGGTGTCGATGAATTAGAAGACAAGATTGCCGATTTATTCTTTGATGGGAACGTTCAAGAAAAAGATGCGACCTATGTTTCAAATATTCGTCATATCGGCTTACTAGAACAAGTCGAATTAGCGCTAGATGAAGTCGTGAATGGAATCGAGATGGAGATGCCAGTTGATTTAGTGCAAATCGACATGACGCGCGCTTGGGACATGCTAGGTGAAATCGTCGGTGATAGTGTTCAAGATGAATTAATTACCCAATTGTTTAGCCAATTTTGTTTAGGAAAATAGAAAGGAATTACCCAATGGAACATTATGTAGCAGGTGAATATGATGTAGTAGTTGTCGGCGCTGGTCATGCAGGATCAGAAGCTGCCTTAGCTGCCGCACGTATGGGCCAAAAAACCTTATTATTAACAATTAACTTAGATATGGTCGCTTTCATGCCATGTAACCCGTCAGTCGGCGGTCCCGCAAAAGGTGTGGTTGTGCGTGAAATTGATGCCTTAGGTGGCGAGATGGGCCGCAATATCGATAAAACCTATATCCAAATGCGTATGCTTAACACAGGTAAAGGACCCGCTGTTCGTGCCTTAAGAGCGCAAGCGGATAAAAATGATTACGCAGAAAGCATGAAACACACAATTGAGCGTCAAGAAAACTTAACCCTACGCCAAGGATTAGTTGATGAATTAGTCGTTGAAGACGGTGTCTGTAAAGGGGTTGTCACCTCAACTGGTGCGAAGTATTTAAGTAAATCAGTCATTATCACGGCTGGTACAGCTTTACGTGGTGAGATTATAATCGGGGAATTGAAATATTCTTCAGGCCCAAATAACTCACAACCGTCCGTTAAATTATCTGAAAACTTGAAGTCGTTAGGTTTAACGATTGATCGTTTCAAAACAGGAACACCTCCACGTGTGAAATCTTCAACGATTGATTATTCAGTGACGGAAATTCAACCAGGTGATGAAGCACCAAATCATTTTAGTTTTGAAACACCTGATGAGGACTATCTAACCGAGCAATTACCTTGTTGGTTAACGTATTCTAACGAAAAAACGCATGAAATTATTCGCGAGAATTTACATCGTGCGCCAATGTTTACGGGGATTGTTGAAGGGGTTGGGGCTAGATATTGTCCATCAATCGAAGACAAGATTGTCCGTTTCAGTGATAAACCACGTCATCAAATTTTCTTAGAGCCAGAAGGTCGTGATACGGAAGAAGTTTATGTACAAGGTTTATCAACGTCACTACCAGAAGATGTGCAACATAAAATGATTCACTCAATTCCTGGATTAGAGAATGCGGAGATGATGCGTAATGGTTACGCGATTGAGTATGATGTGGTTGTGCCTCATCAACTACGCCCAACTTTAGAAACTAAAGTGATTGAAAACTTGTATACAGCCGGTCAAACTAACGGAACAAGTGGTTATGAAGAAGCAGCCGGTCAAGGCTTAATGGCTGGTATTAACGCGGCACTTAAAAACCAAGGCAAAGAGCCTCTTGTGTTAAAACGTAGCGATGGCTATATTGGGGTAATGATCGATGATTTAGTGACCAAAGGAACAAATGAACCTTACCGTTTATTAACTTCTCGTGCCGAGTATCGTCTATTATTACGTCACGATAATGCTGACTTACGTTTATCAGAAAAAGGCTATGAAATTGGTTTATTACCAGAAGCACGTTACCAAAGCTTTGTGACTAAACAACGCCAAGTCGCTGAAGAAATTGAACGTATTAAAGGGATTCGTTTGAAACCTAAAGCCGATTTACAAGCCTTCCTAGCGTCTAAGGGCTCAGCTGAGTTGAAAGATGGTATTTTAGTAGCGGACATTCTAAAGCGTCCAGAATTAACGTATATGGACTTACAGCCATTCTTCGAACCAGCACCAGAACCATTAGATCGTCGTGTGATTGAACAAATTGAAATTCAAATCAAATACGAAGGCTACATCAAAAAAGCAATGGATAAAGTGGAAAAATTAAAACGCCTAGAAGCCAAACGCATTCCAGCCAATATCGACTACAACAGTATCGATAGTTTAGCGACCGAAGCGCGTCAAAAATTAATTCAAATCCAACCAGAAACCATCGCCCAAGCAAGCCGTATCAGCGGCGTAAACCCAGCCGATATCAGCATCTTGATGGTCTACCTAGAACAAAGAAAATACCAGACATTAGACTAAAGTGATTGAGAGAGTGTTTAGCTCTGGAAAATAAGGCGAATTGCGAAGGAAATTGTCTCTCAAATTTTCGTAGCAATTCGACTTATTTTGGCAAGAGTTACTCTCGAAATCCGGATTAACTAAAGTGATTGAGGACCCGGGTAGTCTTTGAGTAACATGCGTACTAACTAGAGGAGCGACTGTGAAATGGCAGTCACTCCTCTTTTTGTATAAATAATGCCTAAATCAGTTCGACGTTTCGTAAACCGTCCTTTTTACTTTCTAGGGATAATGGTATAATAATCTAAAGAAATGAATCTATTCTAAGACATAAGGCTTGGAGGAATCAAGATGAAAAATTCAGATCAAAAACTTCGCAATTGGTTTCAAAATGAAAAGAAATTAGCGGTTGTCTTGTGGATTGTTTTGTCTTTTTGGTTAGCTAATCTTTTAAATGGAATAGTGGAAAGTTTAATTGACAGTTCTATTCTTAATACCGTTATTGGTACGGGGACGATTTTTTTAACGTGCTTATTTGCGGCAAGCAGATTCGAAAATAAGCAATAAAAGGGAGAGGTTGTTATGACGATTGCAGAAGAAAGTAAGGAATTAGTGCATGAATTGTATAATAAATTAGCTCGTAGACCAGAAAAAAGTTCAGAATTATTAGATGTTATGGATGTGTTATATCAAGTTTATCTCAAAATAGATGAGACCAAATACCCGGAAAGATTAATCAATCGCTTAGTGAATTATATTTATAGCACGGGTCTAAAGGGAAAGTTATACTTTCCGGAAGATGAAAATAGGCTAATCACAAGCTTAGGGATTATTGGATGCAAAGCGGGTTTGAATGGCTTATACCGAGCGCATTACGGCGATAAATCACAGTTTTATTCTTATTTTGATTCGGAAAAAGGAAGATAGTAGAAAGAGTAATGAAGAAAGTCTTAGGTTGCTATGTTATAATTGTTCAAAAAACAAGGAGATTCCATGAAAATTCTGTTAATGATTTTCCTAACATGTTTAAATATTTATTTAATTAGTTACTTACAAGCTTGGTTTTTTGCGGACAAAAGTTTATTTTTTCCGTTGTTAATGATTAGTTTAATCATGTTTTATTTTATAGTGGCCCTAGTTAAAGCAATCGTTGCTAAAGATCGACATAACGTGCTGTTGTATTTAGGTTGCATATTTGTCTCAGTGCTAGGACCACCTATTTTATTTTTATTAGTGTTTAACTTCCAAGGCTATTTTTAGTAGCTTAATACTCGCGATAAAAGGCGACGGCCTGACCTTGATCACAAGAATTCATCGCTTGTTTTTCGTAAAAATGTCGAACGTCAGGGGCGTCGCTTGTGATTAAGACTTTTTGACGAATGTCTTTGAATGTTTCAAACGTCTGTTGCATGAGTTGTGAGCCGAGTCCTTGATTTTGATAGTCAGGTAAGACTAGTAGGTCTTGGACGTAAAGAATCGTTAGGCCGTCGCTAATGCAGCGGATGAGTCCAACTAGCCGCTCGTCTTCCCAAGCACTCAAGACGTAGTAGGATTGCTTAATGGCTTGTGTTAATTTTTCTGGTTCACTGGTGTAGCTACGCCAACCGACTGGCGTATAAAGTGATAATAAATCAGCTGTTGCAATATCTTTTGTTGTTTTAAATGTTAGCATGAAAATCCCTCCCATCAATCTTTAAACACTCCCTTAATTGTGACGGGTTCATGAGGGGGCGTCAAATAAAATGGGCGAGAACCTTGTATAAGGATCCCGCCCATTTTATTTAATATTAATTAGCTTTCGCTGTTTTATTCGCTAATTTGCTACGGATAAACGCGACTATCATTGGTAAAATCGAGATGAAAATCACTGCTAACACAATTAGTGAGAAGTGTTCTTTGATAAACGGAATGTTCCCAAAGAAGTAGCCAGCGATACAACAAATGCTGACCCATAAGAAGCCACCAAAGAAGTTGTAGCGAATAAATTGCCCATAATGCATGTTACTAGCTCCCGCGATGAATGGCGCGAAGGTTCTGATAAACGGCATGAAGCGTGCGATAATAATCGTCTTGCCTCCATGTTTTTCAAAGAAATTTTCCGCAGCAGCGACTTTTTCTTTGTCTAAAAATCTACCAAGAAATCGCTGTTCAGTTACAGACAAGCCAATTTTCTTTCCAAGCTCGTAATTGACCGTGTCCCCAATGACAGCGGCTGCCAAGAAGATGATAAAGAGTAAGCCGATAGTCAAAATCGAATGGTCCAAAGCCGCTAAGGCACTTGCCACAAATAACAGAGAGTCACCCGGTAAGAACGGGAAAATAACTAAGCCTGTTTCAACAAAAATAATGGCAAATAAAATTAAATACGTCCAACTACCAAATTGATTAATAATCTGTAAGAGGTGTTGGTCAATGTGAATAATAAAATCAATAATAAACCAAATAAAATCCATCAGTTTTCCTACTTTCGTTAGTGTTAACGTTTAATTGATCAAAATAATGCTTTTTCATTCTACCTTATAAGTTTGAATAGTTATTGGATATAGTCTGATTTTAATAAATTTTTTATTTTTGGTTTTTTAAGTTTGTTTTAAGTTAAGCTCGCTATATTATGAGTATAGTTTTTTTCATTCCCCAAAATGTTTGTTACACAAGCATTTTCCCTTTTTTAAAATAATCGAACTATTATAAGAAAGTCTAGCTAGTCCTGCACAGATTAGTTGGACTTTTTTATTTGTCTTAATGGGTTAGTTAAGCTTGTTTTAAGCTAACGCATTTATATTATGAATATAGTTTTTTTCATCCCCCTATTTTGTTTGTTTAACAAACAGATTCCCTTTTGTAAAAGTTAAACCAGTAAGAAAGTCTAGACAGAAATGTTTAGGCTTTTTTACATGTAGTCGATTATTTGCAACTAAACAATTTTTTTTGCAACGTACTCAAATTTAATTCTTGTTAAAGCTAACTATTGATAAACTAGTTTTTGTAGAAAGGAGGCTTTTATATGAGGATAAAAAATATATGGGATAGGTCCTGTTTGGTAGATCAAATCGAAATAATCAGCCATCCAGATAATAAAAAAACTATTGAACGTATAAGTGAGTACTTAAATCATCAATCTAGAGTAACAGTAACTGATATAAGAACTAATCGAAGTAGACTTGTTGAATTGGTAGATATAGAGGCTATTTTATCGTTAGGACATATTAGTAAAGTAATTACATTAGATGGTTCTCAGTTTCATTTAAATAAAAAACTAAAAGATTTATCGATGTTAGAAGAAAAGTTTTTGTATAGAATCAATCAATCTACAATACTTAATTTATCAAATGTTGCATCATTCAAAACGGGACAATATTCTAGATTAGAAGTCGTAACAACTAATCAAAATACTTATATAGTAAGCAGACATTATGCAAAAAAAATAAAGGAGAGATTATTATGATGAAAGAACTAAAAAATGGATTTATTCAAACAATGTTAGGAAGTACTATTTGGTTACTATTATTATCGACCTTATTTAGAGAAAACCGGGAGCTATCTTACGAATATATTTGGACGATTGTATTGATTGGTGCTTTATTTGGCTTAGTATTTGGCATTATTTATCCGTATTTGTGGAAATATGCCACCTATCCAGCGATAATTAATATAATTAGTAGTACGCTCGTTAATACGGTATTGGGTTTTCTAGCGGTAAATTTGTACGATAAGACGATGTTTAATTTAATTATACCTTACTGGTGGTGTGCGTTAATTTTGACAGTAATCATTCATAGTATATGTTTTTATTTTTATACTAATTATCAAAATAAACAATTAGAGAAAGAATTAAATAGTTTAATTTAACTATAGGAGGAGCGGTAATAAAAATTGTCACCGTTCCTCCCTTTTTTTAATGAATAAATGCTTTTATCACACCCTTTTTTAAGAAAAAATAATACTATTTAATAGTTTGTTAAATAGAAAAGTTGAACTCGGTTTGCGGATACGTTAAAGTAAGAAATGAATGATAGAAAAGAGGAAAAAATAATGAAACCAGAACAATTTAAAGCTCAATTAGCGCAGATTGGCGTGGAACTGAGTGACAAACAAATGCAGCAATATGCGTTATACCACGAGATGTTAGTTGAGTGGAATGAAAAAATTAATTTAACCGCGATTACTGAGCAAGAAGAAGTCTACTTGAAGCATTTTTATGACTCAATTATGTTGTCACAAGCTAAAGAGGTTTTTCAAGAAAATATTTCAATGTGTGACGTGGGAGCCGGTGCAGGATTCCCAAGTATTCCACTTAAAATAGCGTTTCCTAACCTAGAAGTGACGATTGTTGACTCATTGAACAAGCGTATTAAATTTTTATCAGAATTAGCGATGGCTTTAGAATTAGATAACGTGCATTTATACCATGACCGTGCCGAAACCTTTGGTCAAAATAAAAATTTCCGTGAAAGTTTTGACTTAGTCACAGCTCGTGCAGTGGCGCGCTTGAATATTTTAAGCGAACTATGTATTCCATTAGTTAAAAAAGATGGCTATTTCGTGGCATTAAAAGCAGCAAAAAGTGAAGAAGAAATTACTGAAGCCAAAAAAGCCATCTCGATGATGGGCGGGAAGTTTATCGAAGAAATCGACCTTGAATTACCTGGGACAGAAGATCGCCGTAACTTGGTCGTTATTCAAAAGAAAAAAGAGACACCTAAAAAATTCCCTAGAAAACCTGGAACACCCAATAAACAACCTATCCTATAGTGTGAAGGAAATCGTCTTAACTTCTTAAGTAATACACCCCACTCGTATGATAGATAACAAAAGTGATTGCGGAAATCCGTTAAGTCTTATGATATAATAGGAATGTTAAAGTTGGGCAAGATAGGTCTAAAAATAAGTAAGAAGAATCGGAGGAACGTATATGGCACGGATTATCTCGGTAGCCAATCAAAAAGGTGGGGTTGGTAAAACAACAACGACAGTTAATTTGGGAGCAAGTTTGTCATATTATGGCAAAAAAGTGCTTTTAATTGATATTGACGCACAGGGAAATGCAACAAGTGGTATTGGTATAAAAAAAGCAGACGTTGTGAAGGATATTTATGACGTATTAGTGAATGAAGAACCTATTAAAAATGTGATCCATCAAACCTCTCGAGAAAATCTTGATATTGTGCCAGCAACGATTCAATTAGCGGGAGCAGAGATTGAATTAACGCCAATGATGGCTAGAGAAACACGCTTGAAAAGTGCGTTAAGAGAGGTTCAAAATGAGTATGATTTTATTTTGATTGATTGTCCACCATCACTAGGGCATTTAACGATTAACTCATTTACTGCCAGTGATTCTATTTTAATTCCAGTTCAATGTGAGTACTACGCGCTTGAAGGGTTAAGTCAATTACTTAACACGATTCGTTTAGTCCAAAAACATTTTAATCCTGATTTAGAAATTGAAGGTGTTTTATTAACGATGTATGATGCCCGTACCAACTTAGGGGCTGATGTGGTTGAAGAAGTACGTAAATACTTTAGAGAACGCGTATATGACACGATTATTCCAAGAAATATTCGCTTGTCAGAAGCACCAAGCCATGGTTTATCAATCATCGACTACGATATGCGCTCACGAGGCGCTGATGTATATCTAGCATTAGCAAAGGAAGTGTTAGAAAATGACGAAGGCAAATAAAAACAGTAAAGGATTGGGACGCGGTATCGACGCGTTATTCCAAGATTTTTCAAGTATTGAAAAAGTCGATGTAAAACGCGAAGAAATCGTTGAAATTCCATTATCAGAACTACGCCCTAATCCGTATCAACCACGTAAAATTTTTGATGAAGAAGCCTTGAAAGAATTAGCACGTTCAATTGAGCAGTCAGGCGTGTTTCAACCGATTATTGTACGTGAGTCAGAAGTTAAAGGCTATGAAATTATTGCGGGTGAGCGTCGTTACCGTGCGTCTATTTTAGCTGGTAAAGAAACAATTCCAGCGATTATTCGTGAGTTCGACGAAGCAGCCATGATGCAAGTCGCGGTCTTAGAAAACTTACAACGTGAAGATTTAAGCCCGTTAGAAGAAGCCGAAGCGTATGAAATGCTGATGAAAAACTTAGGATTAACCCAAAATGAAATTGCTGAAAAATTAGGGAAAAGTCGTCCGTATATTACGAACTACTTACGCTTATTGACGTTACCAGCACTTGTTAAAGAGTTGCTACATTCAGAAGAAATTTCAATGGGGATTGCCAGAACGTTGCTAGCTCTTAAAGATGAGCAACAAATCGTGCCAATTGCGAAACGTGCCGTCAAAGAACAATTAACGGTTCGTCAATTAGAGAAATTAGTAGCACAAATCAATCAAGAAGGTGCTGAAGTGCCGTCTAAGCCTGTTAAAAAAGAGAAGCGCCCATTTTACTTAACAGCGAGCGAAGACCGCTTAATGGATAAATTTGGGACATCCGTGCACATTCAAGAAAAAGCAGGTAAAGGTAAAATCGAAATTGAATATTTATCTAAAGATGATCTAACACGTATCTTAGATATTTTAGACATTTCATTTGATGATTAATCAGTAAAAAACATTATAACAGGAGGTCAAGGTATGTATGACTTAGGCGATATCGTGGAGATGAAAAAACCACATGCTTGCCAAACGAACCGTTGGGAAATTATTCGTATGGGAATGGACATCAAAATTCGCTGTGAGAACTGTCGTCATATCGTGATGATGCCTCGCAAAGAATTCGACAAAAAAATGAAACGCGTATTGGTAAAAAAAGGTGATTGAGGTGGCGGTTAACTTTTGAGCAATAGGCCTGGGACGACGAAAATTGTGTCACAATTTTTGAGAGTCGCAAACTATTGCCGAGAAAGTTGCCACCGAAATCCCGTAGATAAAAGGTGATTAAGCGTGTGGTTAGCTTTGAAAAATAAAAGGTGATTGAGTGGGTGTTCATGGACACTTCCTCCTTGTTCAATCCAAACTACAATTAAAACAATAAAGCGATGGGGCGTGATGGATTCCAATCACACCCCATTAGCTTGTGAATATTAACCAAAGAAAGAGGAAAAAATTATGTCATTAACAGCAGGAATCGTTGGTTTACCTAACGTTGGAAAATCAACATTATTCAATGCTATTACAAAAGCAGGAGTAGAGGCCGCTAACTATCCGTTTGCGACTATTGACCCAAACGTGGGAATGGTAGAAGTGCCAGATTACCGTTTAGATGAATTAACAAAATTAGTCAACCCTAAAAAAACAGTCCCAACAACATTTGAATTTACGGATATCGCGGGTATCGTTCGTGGAGCTAGTAAAGGGGAAGGATTAGGGAACCAATTCTTAAGCCATATCCGCCAAGTAGATGCCATTTGCCAAGTCGTTCGTTGTTTTGAAGATGAAAACATTACTCACGTTGAAGGAAAAGTAAATCCTTTAGCCGATATCGAAACAATCAACTTAGAGCTAGTTTTAGCTGACTTAGAATCAGTGACAAAACGTCATACTCGTGTCGCTAAAATTGCTAAAACAAAAGATAAAGAAGCTGTTGCTGAATTAGCTGTTTTAGATAAAATCAAACCTGTATTAGAAGAAGGCTTACCTGTTCGTAGTATTGAATTTTACGATGAAGAGTTACCAATCGTGAAAGGGTTATTCTTATTAACATCTAAACCAATGTTATACGTTGCTAACGTTGCCGAAGAAGACGTAGCAGATCCAGATAGCAATGAATTAGTTCAAATGGTTCGTGAATTTGCAGCGAGTGAAGGGGCGAAAGTTATCACTGTTTGTGCCCGTGCTGAAGAAGAAATCGCTGAGTTAGAAGACGAAGCTGACCGCCAAGAATTTTTAGAAGCATTAGGAATTGAAGAATCTGGTTTGGATCAATTAATCCGTGAAGCCTATGACTTATTAGGTTTAGCGACTTATTTCACTGCTGGTGAAAAAGAAGTACGCGCTTGGACCTTTAAACAAGGCATGAAAGCACCACAATGTGCCGGTGTTATCCATTCAGATTTCGAAAAAGGGTTTATTCGTGCCGAAACAGTGTCATTTGAAGATTTAAAACAATACGGTAACATGCAAGCGGCTAAAGAAGCGGGTCGTGTTCGCTTAGAAGGTAAAGAATATGTCGTTAATGACGGCGATATCATGTTATTCCGTTTCAACGTCTAATTAAACATTTGGAGGGAAAGAATTTGGAAGCACAAGAATTAAGGGCTTTAATTGAGCAAAACCTTAAATTAGAAGAACAATTAACAAAGAAAAATCAACAATATATTTTTGATTTACGCAAAGCAATGAGTAATGCTAATCTTTCAGAAGAAAAACAAATCACAGCACTAGCTGAAATGTTACCACAGCTAGTTGAAACACAAAAATCTGGTCAAACAGCACGTCAATTATTCGGAACTGTTACAGAGCGTGTGGCAGCAATTACACATGAGCCTGTGGAAGTTAAAGAAGTTGGTATGAAAGAGATGGTTATTGATAACAGCTTGCTATTATTTGCATTATTAGCCTTGATGTCAGTTGTGATGCCAATGTTCTTAAACGGCCAACCACAAGGGATTCTATCATTGATTATTGGTTCAATTTCAGGTGGATTTGCTTTTTATTACTTATACGACAAAATTTATCAATACGACCGACCAGGTGCTGATCGTTCTCAAAAACCTTCAGCTCTTAAAACACTAGGTATCTCACTAGTCGGTATGTTGGGATGGTCATTGTTCTTCATCGGTTCAATGTTTATTCCAGCCAATATCAACGTTGTTTTACAGCCAGTCTACACATTGATTTTAGCGGTAGGAGCTTACCTAGTTAGACGTTATTTACGTAAAAAAAATAACATCGGAACTAGCATGTTCACACGATAAAAAGCAAAAAGAACTTACAAATTGTAAGTTCTTTTTTTGTGCGTAACATTAAGCTGATGTTTCACGTGAAACATTTTAGTCTTTAAGATGTTGCTCATCGGAATTAGGGGTGAAGTTAGTTAGCGTTTGTGTTAATACGGTTTCATACTCTTTTTTTATTACCATAAATTTCTTTAAAACGATTCCCCATGCTGTAGTGCAAACAATTCCAAGCAAAACACTACTGTATTTTTGGGCTATAAGTGCATAGAGAGTAGCAATAATGATTAAGGTAAGCCCGGTCTTTAAAACTAAAACAAGAGTAGTTAATTTTTTGCTAATTTTACTTTTGGTAGTACTCATAATGGCGTCTGCCTCCTTGTCCATAAATCGCGCAAATAATTGAAAATAGTATAACATTCTCTATGAAAGATAGCTATCCATTCTTCATTAAATGCTGATTAGAATAAACACTAACATTTGACGGAGTCAGGATGTTTTGTTATGCTATTGTATAAAAATAATCCGAGGAAGTGGCGAAAAGAATGTCTAATTGGGAATCAAAATTTGCAAAAAAAGGATACACGTTTGATGATGTCTTATTAGTTCCAGCAGAAAGTCATGTTTTACCAAATGATGTAGATATGAGTGTACAACTAGCGAAAAATATTCGTTTGAATATTCCGTTTTTAAGTGCCAGCATGGATACAGTAACAGATAGTGGTATGGCAATCGCAATGGCACGTCAAGGTGGTCTAGGTGTTATCCATAAAAATATGACGATTGAACAACAAGCCGATGAAGTACGTAAAGTTAAACGTTCTGAAAGTGGCGTTATTATCGATCCGTTCTTTTTAACACCAGAACACAAAGTACAGGATGCTGAAGATTTAATGGCACGTTACCGTATTTCAGGTGTTCCGATTGTAGAGACATTAGAAAGTCGTAAATTAGTCGGTATCTTAACAAACCGTGACTTACGTTTTATTTCAGATTATCAAGCTCCTATTCATGAAGTGATGACAAAAGAAGAGTTAGTAACAGCACCTGTTGGTACATCATTAAAAGATGCAGAAAAAATCTTACAAAAATACAAAATTGAAAAATTACCATTAATTGATGAAGAAAATCGTCTAAGTGGTTTAATTACTATTAAAGATATCGAAAAAGTTATCGAGTTCCCGAATGCAGCAAAAGACGAGCATGGTCGTTTGTTAGTGGCGGCGGCAGTTGGTGTCACAAGTGATACCTTTGAACGTGCTGAAGCATTATTAGATGCAGGAGCAGATGCTATCGTAATTGATACAGCTCATGGTCATAGTGCAGGTGTGTTACGTAAAATTGCTGAAATTCGTGCGAAATTCCCAGAAGCAACCTTAATTGCTGGTAATGTAGCAACAGCTGAAGGAACACAAGCTTTATATGAAGCCGGTGTTGATGTCGTGAAAGTCGGAATTGGACCTGGTTCAATCTGTACAACACGTGTTGTCGCAGGGGTGGGTGTTCCTCAATTAACAGCGATTTACGATGCTGCATCAATGGCCCGTAAGTATGGTAAAACTATTATCGCTGATGGTGGAATTAAATACTCAGGAGATATCGTAAAAGCTTTAGCAGCCGGTGGTAATGCGGTTATGTTAGGTAGTATGTTAGCAGGTACTGACGAGTCACCAGGTGAATTTGAAATTTATCAAGGTCGTCGTTTCAAAACTTACCGTGGCATGGGTTCTCTTGGTGCAATGGAAAAAGGTTCAAGCGATCGTTACTTCCAAGGTAGCGTCAATGAAGCCAACAAATTAGTGCCAGAAGGTATTGAAGGACGTGTTGCTTATAAAGGGGCTGTTTCAGATATTGTCTTCCAAATGATTGGTGGATTAAAATCTGGTATGGGTTATGTTGGCGCACCAAACATCACGGCTTTACACGAAAGTGCACAATTCGTCATTATGAGTGGTGCAGGCTTAAGAGAGTCTCATCCACATGATGTTCAAATCACAAAAGAAGCACCAAACTACTCGGTTGAAGGTTAATTATACATAATGAAGTCTGTTAGAACTAATATCATTTAGTTTTAACAGACTTTTTTTATAAAATAAGCAGGGTTATATCAATGGTAGTTAGTTGTGAATTAACATCATAATAAGATAAAATAATAGTAGGAAGCAGAATAGTTGTTTAAGAAAGAGGGGGATTTGTTATGAGAATTGGTATACCTAAAGAAGTAAAGGATCAAGAAGGTCGTGTGGCGATTACACCAGCTGGGGTAATGACGTTAGTTCAACATGGTCATGAGGTTGTTATCGAGCAATCAGCAGGCCTGCAATCAGGTTTTACAGACGAAGAGTATCAAATGGTTGGAGCAAACATTAGTGAAGATGTAGCGGACGTCTGGGCGTCTGACACGGTGATGAAAGTTAAAGAGCCGATAGCTTCAGAATATCAATATTTTAGAGAAAATTTGATTTTGTTTACTTATTTACATTTAGCACCCGTAAAAGAGCTGACGGATGCATTAATTAATGCAGGTGTTATTGCGATAGCTTATGAAACCGTTCAGTTGGCAAATGGTAGCTTACCATTACTAACCCCTATGTCTGAAATAGCAGGAAGAATGTCTGTGCAATTGGGTGGACAGTTTTTACAAAAATTTTATGGTGGTTCAGGTATTCTTTTATCCGGTGTTCCGGGAGTTGAACGTGGGAAAGTAACGATTATTGGTGGCGGCGTTTCTGGGGTGAATGCTGCAAAAATGGCAGTTGGTCTAGGGGCACAAGTGACGATTTTAGATGTTAATCCACAACGTTTAGGTGAGTTGGATGATTTATTTGGCAATAGTATTCAAACGTTAATTTCAAACCCCTTCACCATCGAGCAATCAGTATTATCAGCTGATTTAGTAATTGGTGCGGTATTAATACCAGGTCGAAAAGCACCAAAACTTGTAAGTGAAGATTTAGTGAAAAGAATGAAACCAGGTTCAGTAATTGTAGATGTAGCGATTGATCAAGGAGGTATATTTGAAACAAGTGATCACGTGACGACCCACGAAAATCCTACGTTTATAAAACATGATGTGATTCATTATTCAGTGGCGAATATGCCAGGCGCTGTACCACGCACCTCAACTTTCGCGTTAACTAACAGCACCTTACCTTACGCCGTTGAAATTGCGGACAAAGGTGTGATGAAGGCGATTAGAGAAAATCAAGCCTTAGCTAATGGCGTAAGCACCCTAGCGTACCATTTAACTGATGCGGGTGTGGCAAACGATCAAGCACGTGACTATACGCCGTTAGATGAATTGATTTAAGAATAAAAAGACTGAGAAAAATTTTTCTCAGTCTTTTTGTTTTGAAACTATTTAGCGGGTGCTTCAATTTTTGTTAAGCCACCCATGTAAGGAACTAACGCCTCAGGAATAGTAATGCTACCATCTTCGTTTTGGTAGTTTTCTAAAATACCTACCACAGTACGACCTACGGCTAAACCAGAACCGTTCAAGGTGTGAACGTATTGTAATTTGCCTTCAGCGTCACGGTAACGGATTTGCGCACGACGCGCTTGGAAATCTGTACAGTTTGAGCAAGAGCTGATTTCACGGTAAGTATTTTGGCTAGGTACCCAAACTTCTAAGTCATAAGTTTTAGAAGCTGAGAAGCCCATATCGCCAGTAGATAGAGCTAATACACGGTATGGTAAGCCTAAACGTTGTAAAATAGCTTCGGCATTTTGTGTCATTTTTTCTAATTCGTCAAATGATGTCTCAGCATCAGCGAATTTCACCATTTCAACTTTATGGAATTGGTGCAAACGAATTAAACCACGAGTATCGCGGCCGGCACTACCAGCTTCTGAACGGAAGCAAGGGCTGAAAGCAGTGAAGTTTTGTGGTAATGTTTCGCCATCGATAATTTCATTGCGGTAGAAGTTAGTTAATGGTACTTCGGCAGTTGGAATTAAAGTTAAACCGCCACCTTCTATTTGGAAAACATCTTCTTTAAATTTAGGGAATTGTCCTGTACCAAACATAGAGTCATCGTTAACTAAGATAGGTGTTAACATTTCTTGGTAACCATGTTCGGTTGTATGCATATCTAACATGAAGCTGATTAGGGCACGTTCTAAACGAGCGCCAACACCTTTATAGTATAAGAAACGGCTACCTGATACTTTTGCTCCGCGTTCGAAGTCTAAAATATCTAATTTTTCACCTAAATCCCAGTGAGCTTGTGGCTCGAACGTGAAGTCTTTAGGTTGGCCCCAACGACGTACTTCTACGTTAGCTTCTTCATCTTCACCAACAGGTAGACTTTCGTGTGGTAAGTTAGGAATCATTGCGGCGATGTCGAAGATTTTTTTATCAACGTCATTTAACTTTTCATCAATGGCTTTGATTTCAGCCCCAACTGTTTGCATTTCTGCAATTTTATCTTGTGCGTCTTCTTTATTGCGTTTTAATTGTGCGATTTCTTCTGACACGGTATTACGTAATTTTTTCTTTTCTTCAGTTGTGACGATTAATTGACGACGCTCTTGGTCTAACGCTAGTAGGGTATCAAGCTGCGCACCGTCAACTCCTCTAGTTGCTAAACGTGCTTTGACGTCTTCGAAATTATTGCGAATCATTTTAATATCTAACATCTGTTTTCCTCCTAATTTTGTGTAATAAAAAAACCAATCCATGCCAAAGAGCCTAGACTCTTTGGGACGAATTGGTTTGAATTCATAGTTAATCGCGGTGCCACCCAAATTCAGCAGAATATCTGCTGCACTTATTATTTGATAACGGTTATAAACCGAAATGAATTATGTCTTCATTTTCTTCAACATGAGGCGGATTCTTAATTAATGTCTTACTAGCTTTCACCGACCGCTAGCTCTCTAAAAAGACCGAAATTAATACTATTCTCACTCGAAATATATTTGGCTGATTAAAGTATAACCGAAGCATCAATTATTTGTCAAACGAAGTTCATTTTTAGGTCGTTAAACTTTTCTGAGAACCATTCACCAATCAAAACATACCAGGGTGATTTTTCAACCGACTCAGCGGCAAAAACAGGAAGGGTTTCTGTTTTTTTATCTTTGAATAAATAATGCGCACTTGTGTCATCAAGTGTCACAGTGACGGTTCCGATTTGTTGACCTTTTGTGATAGGTGCTTTTAGCTCACCATCGTTAGTTAATAATTGGCTATCCATTTTGATTTTTAAATCAGTTAGGGTGTCTTGATCAGCTAGTTGCCAGTTAGTCAATTCTTTTTGAAGCGCTAGTTTGACGAAATCAGCTTCACCTGCGTGCACGGGGTAGCGTTGTTGATTACCGGTTAATGATGCTTGTGATAATGTTGTAGCCATCGCCCAATTGTCTAAGGCGTCATCCATTAAATAACTTGTATCGATAAAGCGTTGTCCGTTATCTTTTGTCTCCATGTCTTCACTGTTTAAGACGATGGTCACCACTTGACGTCCATCTTGTTCGATGAGACCGACAAAACATGTGCCAGCTAATTTAGTCGTCCCAGTTTTTAGGCCGATAACATTTTCTTTATAGAAAGCTTTTCCTGGCAACATTTCGTTAGTGCTATATAGTTCAGTTTGTGATAGTGTGCCTTCACCGAATGTTGTAACGGGTTCACGAGTGAAGTCGATGATTTCAGGGAAGTCATTTAATAGATGATACGTCACAATGGCTAAATCATGTACCGACATTAAATTTTCTTCGTCATCTTTACTGCCAGGATACTTGCGCCCAAGCGTGTCTTCGTTATTAAGTCCTGAGGTTGAAATGATATAAGCGTCATTGATTCCCCATTCTTTTAATTGAGCACGCATTAAGTCAACAAATTTTTTTTCGCTTCCAGCAATTTTCTCTGCTAAGGCGATTACGGCAGCGTTGGCAGATACTTTTTCAGTTGCTTTGAATAAATCTTTGACTGTATAAGTTTCATGCTGATAAAGATAAACGTTAGATAAGTTCATATCGTGGCTTAATGTTTCTAAATGTTCTGAGATTGGAATTTCATCTTCCCAGTTGATTTTTTCTTCCTTGATAGCTTCTAAAATAAGATACATCGTTAGCATCTTAGTTGTTGAAGCAATTTGCAAAGGTTCATCTGCATTTTTTTCGTAAAAAATTTTCCCATCATTAGGATCAAAAGCAATCGCTGCTTTCGCACCTAAGGTTAACTCTGTTCCATATTCTGATTCTGTTGTTTCAACCGCATCCGCGATACCAGAAAGAGGCCATAATAAACAGCTTGCTAAAAGGGAGAAACAGATGGACGATAATGTCGTTCGTCGCATAGTAAAACTCCTCCAAAAAATTTCTAAGCTGGTGACTCTTGTGTTAAGGGTAAGATTATCACAAAAGAAGTCCAACCGTTTTCTGATTTTACGCTAATTTCGCCATGGTGTAAAGAAATGATACTGTGAGCGATGGCGAGTCCTAGTCCGGTGCCACCTGTTTCTTGAGAGCGTGATTGATCCACACGGTAGAAGCGTTCGAAGATGTTTTCGAGTGCTTCTTGAGGGATGTTTTCACCGTTATTTGTGACGATAATTGTTGCGTGCGTTTCATTTTTCTCAGCCGATAAGACAATCGTATTTCCGTCAGAGCCGTATTTTAAAGCATTAGTAATTAAGTTGTTAAAGACACGCACTAATTTTTCGGTATCACCTGCCATTAAGAAAGGAATAGGTTGACAGCTAACATCAAGCGTCATGTTTTTATTGCCTGCTTCTAATTCAAAGTCAACGGCTAATTGTTCAAGTAATTGGTAAAGATCAAATTGAATGACATTCAGTTTCGTGTTAGTTTGTCTAACTTTTGTATATTCAAATAAGTCATCTACTAAGGTCTTCATCTGTTTAGATTTTTTAAAAGCGGTATGTGTGTAATGTAGTAATTCTTCGTCGGATTTATAACGTCCTTCTTCTATTAAACCTAAATAACCGATAATTGAAGTAAGGGGAGTACGAATATCGTGACTGATATTGGTGATCAACTCATCCTTTGATTGTTCAATTCGACGTTCTTCTTCCATAGCAGTGACCGTGTTATTGACTAACTGATTGACGTTATTAATAATACGTCCTAAGTCACCGTTTAGTTTGAACGGAATTCGGTGGTGGTAATTTCCTTCGGCGATATAGTGGAGCTCTTTAATAATATGCCGTAGTTGCATTTGGTGATAACGACGAATTAAGCGCCAAGCTAAGACGATAATATCCATAATAATCAAGAAAAAAATGGCGACTTTTTCAAGTGGATAATTTTTGAGATTAAAAGCCTTGTTGAAAATGACGTGTCTAAGTTCTAATACAACCGCTTTTAGATTAGAATTCCCGTCAATAATAATTTTTGCTAAGGCCAAGATGGCAATGTTCAATAGAACTAGTAGGATAATAGTTAAAATAGTTTCTCCTAAGAGTTCACTTTTTTCTTTTGACGTTAGCTTGATTTTGTTAGTTTGTTCTAGTTTAGTTTCCATTTATTTTATAGCCAACTCCCCAAACGGTTTCAATCACTTTTTCACCATTGGTTGCTTGTTCGATTTTTTCTCTTAAATGACTAACGTGAACCATTACTGTTTTGGCTGAAACAAGACTTTCTTGTTGCCAAACCCGTTCAAAAATTTCCTCAGCACTAAACACTCGGTTAGGGTGACTAGCTAATAAATGTAAAATGCCAAACTCAAGCGCTGTTAATTGAATAGGGACATCTGTATCAGTTGTGACTTCATGAGAATCTTTGTTAATTCTCAAAGGACCAACTTCTAAAGTATCAGGTAAATCTGTTGCTATTTGTAAGGAAGAACGACGAAGTAGTGACTTCACTCGAGCCATCACTTCAAGTGGATTGAAAGGTTTGGTGACATAATCATCTGCACCCGCAACTAACCCTTGAATTTTATCCATGTCGGTTGTTTTGGCTGTTAACATAATAATGGGAATTTGCGATTCTTTACGTAACTCTTTAACAACCGCCATCCCATCCATTTTAGGCATCATAATATCAAGAATCATCAAATCAATGTCTGGCGTCGTAATGACTTTTGTCATAGCCTCTTTTCCATCGTAGGCTTTAACAACATCATATCCTTCGTTTTTAATATAGATACTTAGTAATTCAACAATTTCTTTATCATCATCCACAACTAATATTTTCATAGCAGTAGCTCCTTTTTTATAGATTATAATTAAACTTATTGTAGCAAATAATCAGGTAAAGCGTTGGTTTTGACCTCATCCTTATCAAAAGTTTTAAACTTCTTACTATATAAAGTAATAGTTACTTAAAAATACTTGGATTTATTTTAAAAAATTGGTTGACATTATCAATTAATAGGGAGTATACTTTAAAAGTTCGCTTGAGAGATATTACAAGTTGAATCAATAAAAAAAGTTTGAAAAGTTGTTGACAATGTCAACTAACGATGTTAAACTTTAGAAGTTGTCACAAGTGATGACGTCAAAACGAGTCGAAAATTTGATGAATCAAGTCGTTGACAAACGAAGCTTGATGTGATAAATTATTGACAGTCTTGAAAAAGAAAAAACGAAATAAAAAAGTTTAAAAAAGTTGTTGACATCGTCAACAAAACATGTTAAACTTTAGAAGTTGTCACGAAAGACAATGACTTAAAAGTAGACCTTTGAAAACTGAACAATGAATAAGACAAACCAAATGTGTAGGGTGTTTTACAAAGTGTAAAACAAAACCAAACAATTTTTAAATTTTAGTGAAGTAATTCGCTAGCAAACATAAATGAGCGACATCTTCGGATGTTATCAAAACTTTTTATTGAGAGTTTGATCCTGGCTCAGGACGAACGCTGGCGGCGTGCCTAATACATGCAAGTCGAACGCATTTTGTTTCACCGGAGCTTGCTCCACCGAAACAAAATGAGTGGCGGACGGGTGAGTAACACGTGGGTAACTTGCCCATCAGAGGGGGATAACACTTGGAAACAGGTGCTAATACCGCATAATTCTTTTGACCGCATGGTTGAATGATAAAAGGCGCTTTCGGGTGTCGCTGATGGATAGACCCGCGCTGCATTAGCTAGTTGGTGAGGTAACGGCTCACCAAGGCCATGATGCATAGCCGACCTGAGAGGGTGATCGGCCACACTGGGACTGAGACACGGCCCAGACTCCTACGGGAGGCAGCAGTAGGGAATCTTCGGCAATGGACGAAAGTCTGACCGAGCAACGCCGCGTGAGTGAAGAAGGTTTTCGGATCGTAAAACTCTGTTGTTAGAGAAGAATAAGCGTGAGAGTAACTGTTCACGCCTTGACGGTATCTAACCAGAAAGCCACGGCTAACTACGTGCCAGCAGCCGCGGTAATACGTAGGTGGCAAGCGTTGTCCGGATTTATTGGGCGTAAAGCGAGCGCAGGCGGTTTCTTAAGTCTGATGTGAAAGCCCTCGGCTCAACCGAGGAAGGTCATTGGAAACTGGGAAACTTGAGTGCAGAAGAGGAGAGTGGAATTCCATGTGTAGCGGTGAAATGCGTAGATATATGGAGGAACACCAGTGGCGAAGGCGACTCTCTGGTCTGTAACTGACGCTGAGGCTCGAAAGCGTGGGGAGCAAACAGGATTAGATACCCTGGTAGTCCACGCCGTAAACGATGAGTGCTAAGTGTTGGAGGGTTTCCGCCCTTCAGTGCTGCAGCTAACGCATTAAGCACTCCGCCTGGGGAGTACGGTCGCAAGACTGAAACTCAAAGGAATTGACGGGGGCCCGCACAAGCGGTGGAGCATGTGGTTTAATTCGAAGCAACGCGAAGAACCTTACCAGGTCTTGACATCCTTTGACCATTCTAGAGATAGAACTTTCCCTTCGGGGACAAAGTGACAGGTGGTGCATGGTTGTCGTCAGCTCGTGTCGTGAGATGTTGGGTTAAGTCCCGCAACGAGCGCAACCCTTATTGTTAGTTGCCATCATTAAGTTGGGCACTCTAGCAAGACTGCCGGTGACAAACCGGAGGAAGGTGGGGATGACGTCAAATCATCATGCCCCTTATGACCTGGGCTACACACGTGCTACAATGGACAGTACAACGAGTCGCGAGACCGCGAGGTCAAGCTAATCTCTTAAAGCTGTTCTCAGTTCGGATTGTAGGCTGCAACTCGCCTACATGAAGCCGGAATCGCTAG
>NZ_CP039712.1:1955000-2160000 GCF_005145005.1 Vagococcus zengguangii | reverse complement strand
ATTGAGCTTTACGCCGTACCATTAAAACTAGATGCAGAAGCGAGCCCTGTTAGAGCATTTGCTAGATTATTATAGAGTGGAAAAATAAATAGATTGAATGATACAAAAAAGCGAGCCTAGGCTCGCTTTTTTTATGAATCTTCTAGTATAACTTTAATCACTTGTGGATGATCAGCAAGGTAGTCGATAATATCAATGGCTTTGATGTCAGGTGCACATTCAAGTTCTAATAGTAATTTATAGACCCTTTGATTATCTTCTTGGCAAATGTGATAGTTAACATTTCTAATTTCAATATTTTCTTTTTTTAGGAACGCAACGAGTTCATGTTTAATAGTCTCATCACCGGTGTAATCAATTTCTAGTATTTTTAATGCCGGTACTCTGATGATGTGTTCCAATACGGTTAAAACCAAAATAACAGCGATAAATCCGATTAATGTAATAGTATAGAATCCTTCACCAGCAGCAATTCCTAAGCAAGCTACAGCCCAAATGGAAGCTGCAGTAGTTAGTCCTTTAACAGATGTTTTGTTTACCATAATTGTTCCAGCGCCTAAGAACCCAATTCCACTAATTACTTGAGCGGTTAAACGTCCTTGGTTAAGACTGATTGACCCACTTAAGCTTGGATTTTCTTTAATATAGGCAACTGTTTCGGCTGCAATTTGTTCTTGAATAAGGGCAATGACACAGGCCCCCACAGCAACTAAAATATGTGTCCGTACACCGGCCGGTCTGTTTTTGTATTCACGATCAAATCCCACAATCCCCGAAACGATAATGGCTAAAATTAGGCGTTTGATAATTTCTAGGTAGTCCATATTCTCAATCATATTATTCCCCCAAATGTTTTTAATTAAAAATATTATAACACTTGGAAAAATACAAAAACTAATAAAAAGGTTTATAAATCGCGAAAGTATCAAGTTTTTTGAGAGATAATATAATAAAGGGTGGTTATATTATAGGTAAGTTTTTATCGCTTCGATAAATTCTTGTTCGGTAGCAACGACGTGACCATTTAATTTGATCAAGCCAATAGTATAAAGGTTGGCATATGGAAATTGTGATTCGGCTACATCTTGTAAAGCCGCTAACTTATCAGGATGGTCAGCCCCTTGTTGACGACTATCAGAAAATAGCCCGACGACAGGAATTCCTGCTTGATAAGCAACACCGATTTCAGAAGCTACGCCAACATCGATTGTAGCCCCATCTAGTACGGCAACCATTAAATCACTTCGTAATAAGGCATCAGTGTCATATTTTGCAATCTGTTTTGAGTCTGCGTACTGCGTTTTATCATTAATATCGCCTTGTTCTTGTGGGACATAAAACTCGATATCTGGATAATTATCTCGTAACTTTTTGACTAAATAGTCATTGTATTGTTTTTCCATATTCGAAAAAAGTGGGGCTGCGTAATAAATCGATTGCGTCATAATTGTTTCACTCCTATTAAATTTTAATATCATTTACTATTAAGCTACACTATTTCGTAACATATTGTAAAGTATTTGTTACATTAAAAGGCCTAATTACTAGTATAATAGAGAGTACGAATAACACAGATGAAAGGTGTTGTATTTTTTGAAGATTAAAAAAATTAGCTTAGTTCTCACGCTAATCACTTTAATGACAAGCGTTTTTGCTGTTAATGTGAATGCCGATAATATTACTGATTTGAAACAACAAGAAGCGGCAGTAGAAAGTAAAGCAGAACAAATTGATAGTGAAATTAATCAGACGTTAGCTGAAGTAAATAAAAAATATGCTGTTTTGGCTGATTTAAATAATCAAATTTCAAAATCAGAAGAAACAATTAAAGAAACGGAAAAGAACATCGCTAAAACAAAAGAAACCATTGAAAAGCGTAAGGAAACAGCAGCTAAACGTTTCCAAACAATGCAGTTAAATGGTGATCAGTTGGATTCATTTGGTGCGATTCTATCAGCGGCGAATGTTTCGGATTTCTTGTCTAGATTGTATGCTATATCTGTTATTCAAGGTGCAGAAAACTCTAAAGTAACAGCTCTTATTTCAGAACAAGAGAAGTTAGAAAAATTAGAAGAGACATTAGCTACAACCCAATCAGATTTGAAACAACAAGAAGCCGCTGTAGTGAATGAAAAACAAGCACTTGATGAAAAAGTTGCAAGTTTACAAGTGACATATGACGAAAATAAAGAATTATTAACGAATTTGGCTACTAAACGTGCAGCAGCTGAGGCTGTAAAACAAGCTGAAGAAGAAGCCGCTGCAAAAGCTGCAGCTAAAGCAAAGTTAGAAGCAGAAGCTAAAGAAAAAGCAGAACAAGAAGCTCAGGCATCAAAAGACAAAGAAGTAACACAACCAACAGAAGAAGTTTCTAAAGAAACAACACCTTCTTCAGAATCAAAAGAAGAGTCAAGTCAAAATAGTTCATCTAGCGAATCAAGTAAAGAAGATAATACAACATCGACGACTGATTCAAATGAACAATCAGAGAGTTCTAAAGAACCTGAAGTATCTCAACCAGAAAAACCTAGCGTTTCTCAAGGTCAAGCTGGTCAAGCGACTGCTTACTTAGCAACAGGTAACTTAACTGCTACCGGAACAGTTCCAACACCAGGGAGAACGATTGCCGTTGATCCTAGTGTGATTCCGTTAGGTTCACTAGTTCAAATCACCGTACCAAGTATGCCTCAATATAATGGTGTATATCGTGCGGAAGATACAGGTGGAGCCGTCCATGGGAATATTATTGATATTTTCTTTTCTAACGAAACTGACGCTAGGAATTTTGGCCGTCGCGCAATTTACTTTACTGTAATGTAAAAATATTGAAGCTATAGCATCGGCTATAGCTTCTTTTTTGGATTAGTTGACAGTGTAGTTGATAATCGTTATCCTTAAAAGAGAAGTTGAAAAAAGGAGTTTAAATGAAATGATTATTAGACGAGCAAAATTAGCAGATCGCGATCAAGTAATGCCATTGATTATGGTGATTTTAAAAGATATGGAATTAACTTTTTTAAGTAAATACGGTGAAGCGACTACGCTGGAATTATTGAAAAAAGGTTATGAAACTGATGATTATCGTTATAGTTATCGTCGAGCAATCGTAGCGGAAGAAAACAATGAAGTTCTCGGGGTAGCTTTTGGTTATCGAGATACAGAAGAGCCGTGTATCGATGCGCCTTTAACAGCTTTTTTTGAGGCGTTTGGAATCGATAAAGACGATCAGTTGTTTGTTGACTCAGAAGTTGGTGATAATGAATGGTATCTAGATTCAATCGCTGTAAGAGAGGATCAACGCGGCAAAGGGGTCGGCACGAACTTATTGGCAGCACTGACAGAGTTTTGTGACTATCCAGTTATTGGGTTAAATGTTGATTTACAAAATCCGCAAGCAGAAAAACTATATGAAAAAATGGGTTTTAAAACAGTTGGAGAAATGACAATTAGTGGTCATTTATATCATCATATGCAAAAAACACTCGTTAACGACTAAACGTTAACGAGTGTTTTTGATTTAGTAAGAAATAATCATTTCGTCTTCTTCACTTACGACACCTTTAATTTCAATCATCAATTTATGAGGTAAACAAATGCTGACTTGTCCTGGTTTTTCAATCCATCCTGTTTTAACAGCGATTTGATCGGGACTATTATCTTCACGAACACGAATACGTGTGCCATCCACTTCAATAATATTATATTGTTTATCAGTTGGATGATACGTTTTTTCTTGATGAGGGGTCTCTTTTGAAAGAGTGAAGCGATCAACTTCTTTTCCATTAATTGTAATAATGGCCTCGGTCTTATCTTCGGCGAAAGTTTGTTTATCTGTTGTATAAGCAAAAGCAATCATTGGGACGAACGACAGGATGATTAACAGTGCAATAATGACGCCATCCATGTATCGATATTGTTTTTTTAATTCATTCCATAGCGACATAGTACTTCCTCCTTTGTTCGCTAACATCTGTTTTTATTATACCTCAAAAGTATACAAAAAAATAATGAAATATTCAGATAATTTGTGTAAGTTTGTGAAAAAACTGTCAAGCATAATGATTTACATTCCTTTTTTTTTATCCTATCATGCAAATGATATGGTTAAAAAGGAAGGAAGCGTTGTATGAATTATCAAGTATTATTGTACTACCAATATGTAACAATTGAGAACCCAGAAGAATTTGCAAAGCAACATTTAGAATTATGTAAATCATTGAATTTAAAAGGTCGTATTTTGGTCGCAGGTGAAGGAATTAACGGAACATTATCAGGTTTAGTAGCTGATACTGAAAAGTATATGGAGTTAATGCATGCTGACCCACGCTTTAAAGATACTTTATTTAAAGTCGATCCAGCTGAAAAACATGCCTTCAAAAAAATGCATGTCCGCCCTCGTCAAGAAATCGTTTCATTAAAACTTGAAGATGATGTTAACCCACACGAATTAACTGGGGCTTACTTATCTCCTCAAGAATTCCGTGAAGCTATCTTAGATGAAAATACAGTTGTTATCGATGCGCGTAACGACTACGAATATGATTTAGGTCATTTCCGTGGCGCTGTTCGTCCAGACATCCGTAATTTCAGAGATTTACCACAATGGATTCGCGACAACAAAGAGCAATTTATGGACAAACGTGTGGTTACTTATTGTACAGGTGGTATCCGCTGTGAGAAATTCTCAGGCTGGTTAGTGCGTGAAGGATTCAAAGACGTTGGTCAATTAAAAGACGGTATCGTAACATATGGTCGTGACCCTGAAGTGCAAGGTGACCTATGGGACGGCGCAATGTACGTGTTTGACGAGCGTATTACTGTACCAATTAACCGCGTGAACCCAACGATTATTGCTAAAGACTGGTTTGATGGTGAGCCATGTGAACGTTATGTGAACTGTGCTAACCCAGAATGTAACCGTCAAATCATCACATCAGAAGCAAACGAAGCTAAATACGTTCGTGGTTGCTGTGAAGAGTGTCGTAATCACCCACGTAACCGCTATGTTAAAGAAAACAACTTAACAACTGAAGAATGGGCAGCACGCTTAGAAGCAATCGGCGAAAGCTTACGTCCTGAAATAGTAGCAAATTAATGAAGCTATCACCTTACAATTATGTAGGGTGATTTTTTATGTCATTATATGCTATTGGTGGATTGAGCTAGCTTCTAATGCGTTAGTTTTTATATAACAGAACAAACGTTTGACATTTCCTCAATTTACACGTAAAATTATTTGTCACGAATGAACTAGGAGGAGTTTTAATTTGAAAAATAATGAATGGCAACTAGAGCAAGATTATTTAGATTTTGTTTATGGAAAATTGTTGGAAACTCAAAAAGAAGTGTTAGCAGAGTCAGATGAAACAAATGAGAACTCTAAAGATTTTATTAAACGATTATCAGAAGATTTACGTTTTAATACCGATTCAGTGGCTGATAATTTTGAATCATTAATTGAAGTTGAGCAAAAGAATCAAGAGTTAGCTCAACTTAACTATAAACGTGGCTGGTTAGAACGCCAAAAAAATAATATCGCACAATTATTGGAAGTTCCCTATTTTGCTAAATTAGATGTGCAATATCCAGAAGAACCGGAGTTAGAGCAATTTTATATCGGGGTGGCTGGTTTTACGGACGAAAACCATGAGCAATATGTCTATGACTGGCGTTCACCGATTGCTAACTTATACTATGAAAATAATATTGGTGTGACAAGTTATGAAGCACCAATGGGAGAAGTAGCAGTTGACCTTAAAAATCGTCGCCAAATCAAAGTTGAGCGTAATAAATTAGTTGATTTTTTTGATACGACGACTGCGATTGAAGATCCAATGTTACTGCAAGTCTTAAACGAAGAATCAAGTGCGAAATTACAAGATATTACGAGCACGATCCAAAAAGAACAAAATGAAATTATTCGTGATACGAAGAGTGAAGTATTATTAGTAGAAGGAATTGCTGGAAGTGGTAAAACATCGACGATTTTACAGCGAATTGCCTTCTTATTATATCGTTTCCGAGATGATTTATTACCGGAACAAGTGTTACTATTATCACCGAATCCAATGTTTAGTAAATATATCGAAGAAGTATTACCAAGTTTAGGTGAGAAAAATCCACGCCAAATGACGTATCGTGATTTAATCAAAAATCAAGGCCGTACGTTAAATATTGAAAACATGGAAGAACAATTACAAAGTCATAAGCGCACCAATAGTCTAGAAAATATGAAGAAAATCGAAGCCCACGTTGCCAATTTATCGGTTGAAGATTTAGTATTCAAAGACTTAATGCGTGAAAACGAAGTCGTTTTATCTCGTCGCTGGATGAAAGAGATGCTAGTGGGCTTACCACAAGAAACGGAAATGTATCGTAAACTTGAGTATTTACGTGAACAGTTAAGTGATTATGTCCAAAAATATATTGCCGAAGAAAGTCGTAAACCATATTGGCGTGATGAAGTCCAAAATATGTCGAACGAGGAATACAAAACATTATTCCCGAAAGGCATGCAAGGTAATGAAGATGACAACATTGAAAAGATTGCGTTTAAAGTTTTAACCAAACGTTTCCAAAAAGTTCGTGGCCGTATTAATCGTTTTGAGTGGTTAGATGTTGAAGCGCATTATGAACGTGCAACGGGTGAATTTTTAGAAGCCCCGTTATCACTAGACCAAGCAACCGAATATGCGTATTTGAGTCATTTGTTGTTACGTAAACGTGATGAACGCCGTGTGAAATATATGATTATTGATGAAGTTCAAGATTACAGTGAAGCGCAACTTTACTTCTTGTCACAAATGTTCAAACAAGCGCATTTCACGTTAGTTGGAGATGGTTTACAATCCATTTTCCGCCAAGGAACGCAGTTTGACCGTATTCAAGAAATTTTTGAAGCAACCGGTCATGCGGTGACGTTACGTGAGCTGAAAAAATCATACCGTTCAAGTGGTCCAATCAGTCACTTTATGAAACACTTAGCGGGTGGTGAGGCTAGTGGCATTGAAGTCATTGATCGCCCAGGGAAGGACCCGGTGCAAACCGGTTTTGAAAATGAGACGGAATACTTACGCTATTTAAATGAGATGGTAGCTGAACGTCAAGCAAATTATCGTCAAGTCATTTTAACGAAAGATAGTGACGAAGCGATTAAATTATATCGTGCGTTAGAGGATAAAAATGAGATTCGCTTAGTGGCTGATGGTGAAAGCATGAGTTTCTCAACCAAAACGTTGATTATGCCAGTTCATTTAGCTAAAGGGCTAGAGTTCGACCGTGTCATTGTTCATGATGTATCAGCTAAACATTATCAAACACAACGAGATTTAAATATTTTATATACGGCAAGTTCGCGTGCGATGCATGAGTTGTATTTACCATACATCAAAGAGGCGTCAAATTTCCTGGCATAGAATTATTTTTATGTTTTTACAAAATAGGGTATAATGGACGGGAGAGCCTTGTTAAAGAAGGGGGTTATATTAATGAGAAAAATTCTAGTAGTCGATGATGAAAAACCGATTTCGGATATTGTGAAGTTTAATTTAACAAAAGAAGGTTATGAGGTTTACACTGCTTACGATGGCGAAGAAGCGCTAGAACGCGTGGAAGAAGTTGAGCCAGACTTAATCTTGCTTGATTTAATGCTACCGAAAAAAGATGGTCTAGAAGTATGTCGAGAAGTTCGTAAGAATCATGACATGCCAATCATTATGGTAACAGCAAAGGATTCAGAAATTGATAAGGTTTTAGGGTTAGAATTAGGGGCGGATGACTATGTTACCAAGCCGTTTTCTAATCGTGAGTTAGTTGCTCGTGTCAAAGCTAACTTGCGTCGTCAAGGAACAAATAGTGCCAAAGAAGAAGAGGAAGAGTCTAATGAACTTGAAATTGGTGATTTAACGATTCATCCAGATGCCTATATTGTGTCAAAACGTGGCGAAAAAATTGAATTAACACACCGTGAGTTTGAATTGCTACATTATTTGGCGAAACATTTAGGTCAAGTAATGACGCGTGAACATTTATTGCAAACCGTTTGGGGCTATGACTATTTTGGTGATGTCCGAACAGTTGACGTAACCGTTCGTCGTTTACGTGAGAAAGTTGAAGATAATCCGAGTCACCCAACGTGGTTAATTACCCGTCGTGGCGTGGGATATTATTTAAGAAATCCAGAACAAGACTAGGAGCCTAACAATGGAAAAAAAGATTAATTTTTTCCAGTCGGTTCATTTTAAAATAGCTTTGGTGTTTGTACTACTGTTACTTGTATCAGTGGAGATCATCGGAGCTATTTTTATTCGTGAATTAGAACAAACCACGATTACTAACTTCAAGACAGGTGTTGATGTACAAGTCGAACAGTTAGCGGCTAATTTAAGCAATGAATTGTCTTCTGAAACGGAAGATGACTCAAATTTAAAGCGCTTGGTCAACGATTTTGTTCAAAATGACATTTTGGAAGTTCGGGTAATCGACGAAAAAGGGATTGTTCGCGCAACAAGCGAAATTACGGATCAAAATGACGTCGGAAAAAAGAATGACTATGGTAGTTTGACTAACGTAGATGAACGTGGGATTGAACAAAAAGACGCTACCACAGGGAAACGTGTGTATCGTAAAAATCAGCAAATTTACTCGCCTTCTGGTACATCAGTAATGGGGGCAGTCTATGTCAAAAGTGATTTAGAAGCCAAATACAAAGAAATCAGTAATATTACCTTGATTTTCTTCACCGCTTCGATGATTGCGATGGCGATTTCGGTGACGATTGCGATTTTAGTAGCGCGAGGTATTACTAAGCCTATTGGCGAGATGCAACAACAAGCGAAACGAATTGCCAACGGAGACTATTCGGTGCAAGTCGATGTCTACGGACGCGATGAGCTGGGGCTATTAGGAGAGACGTTCAATGAATTGTCTGATCACGTTAAAGAAGCTCACGAAACGTTGGAATCTGAGCGTCATCGTTTAGATGGTGTGCTATCACACATGACCGATGGGGTAGTAGCAACAGATCGCCGTGGTAAAGTAATTATTATTAATGAGATGGCGCAGTTGTTATTAGATACTACACCTGAAGAAGCCCTGTCAAAAAATATTGTAGATTTATTAGGGATAGATCCAAGTTATACCTTCCGTCAATTAGTGGAAGAAGAGAATGAACGTTTGATTGATATTTCTGAAGAGAATGAAGAACCAACCATTTTAAAAGCCGATTTTGCGATGATTCGTCGAGAATCAGGTTTTATTAGTGGGTTAGTATGCGTGCTACATGATGTGACGGAACAAGAAAAGAGTGAACGTGAACGTCGTGAATTCGTATCGAATGTTTCGCATGAATTACGTACCCCTTTAACAAGTATGCGTAGCTATTTAGAAGCATTATCTGATGGTGCATGGCAAAGTGAAGAACTAGCACCTAAGTTTATTAATGTTAGTCTTGAAGAAACTGACCGCATGATTCGTATGATTACGGACTTGCTTGAGTTATCAAGAATGGATAATAAAAAATTGGTATTACAAAAAGAATTAGTTAACTTAAACGAGATGTTTAAATTTGTCATTGAGCGTTTTGAGATGATGATTATGAGCCAAAACTTGAATTACACGATTAAACGTGAATTTACTGGTCGGACGATTTGGATTGATGCTGACTCAGATAAAATGATTCAAGTATTGGATAATATTATGAATAATGCTATCAAATATTCACCAGATGGTGGCCAAATTACATGTAGTCTACTAGAAACCCACAACAATGTGATTATTAGTATCACTGACCAAGGAATGGGAATCCCACGACGTGATTTACGTCGCGTTTTCGATCGTTTCTTCCGTGTAGACAAAGCGCGTTCGCGTGCAATGGGCGGTTCTGGCTTGGGCTTAGCCATTTCTAAAGAAGTTATTCAAAGTCATGGTGGAACAATTTGGGCAGAAAGTGAAGAGGGTAAAGGCTCTACCTTTATTATCTCATTACCATATGTGCCAATGGAGGAGGATGACTTATGGGATTAAATTGGTCGTATAAACTGGTCCGAACCTTGCTTATTTTAATGATAGGCATTAGTATCTTTTTATCGAGTTTAATTTGGGCGCAATCAAGTCGAACCTCAGTTGGCAATTATGCTGATAATGTGACGACTACTATCAAAGCATTTGCTGAAAAAGAAGTCTTTGTTCCTGTACGTTTAGTCCGTCATTTACCAGATGATAAGTTACTTTACACGAACCGTGAAAGTATTATGCAAAAAGTGACAGAAGAATTAAGTACGCTAGATTACGATTTAATAAAACAAGAAGCCATTGCTGATAATGAAGCCTATCGTGAGTTTGTAGCCAAAAAAGGCACGATTGAGTTGATGTTTGGCGACCTGCTAAACTTACCGTATTTTCTGTCGGCATTTGATTTTAAAATCGCTGCAGATGATCATTTAATGTTTAACCGTATGATTTTAAATTATCAAGATGAAACATTATCGTTTTTAAATGATGAAGATTATACAATTTGGACAAGTCACTATCAAGGAAGTTTAGCCAGTTTTCGCGAATTGATTTTAGATAAAAATACAGAGTACTTTGAAGTTGAAAGTAAAACCAACTTTGGTGACCGTATATTTTATAATATTACTTCTGAAATTAAATTAAAAAAATATAGTTATATTCTCGAAACACAGGCGTATTCCGTCTTTTCAAAATTACTGTTCGAGCCAGGTCAAGATATTATTCCATCAGATGATGCGAGTAAAAATTTGTATTTTTCAACGGCCAAAGGTCAATCACTAGCGATTGAAAATCAGACGGGAGTTATTAAATTTGAAAATCCTGCTGGTATCGAAGAGGAAAAGAATTCGGATGAGGAACTTGCGACGAATATTTATGGACGCACCTTTGATTATTTAAACAAACTAGGTAAGATGATTGGGAATATTCATTATTTTGAAACGAACAATTCGCAAGTCGTTTACCGACAATATGTTGAGGGTTATCCAATCTTTAGTGATTTTGAGCGCGGACGTGTCACCGTAACTGAAAGCAATCAAGAGACCACTATGAAGATGAATCAAAATACAATCTTAGTGCCGATTCCTTTAGATGAGGAAGTTCAGGTAGCGAATACCAACGAAGTCGTGGAACAATTGCGTTTGGCAGGTGTTAATTTTGATTTAGTAAGTGGCATGCAGATTGGTTATACGTGGTTGAATGAGCCAGGTCAAGATAAACAAATCGTTAATTTATCCCCAGAGTGGTATATTAAGTATCAAGGTGGATGGGAAACTGTCTCTACCGTTATTCAATCGGTAACAGAAGGAGGCGAAGTATAGTGGATTTTAAACGAGTATCCATTATTTTTCTGATTACCTTCTTTGTGTTGAATATCTTTTTAGGGACGACCTATCTTCAAGGACAACGAAGCCAAAAGCTGAGTGATTTAGGCGATTTAGCCCAGATTGAAGAGCGTCTAGCGGAAGAGAATATTAAGTATGACGGTAGCTTTTCAACAAAATCATTAGAAGCTTACTATTTGAGTGGTGTGTCATCAGATTTAGCGTCTCTAACGCTTGACGGGATGGCATTGTATACACAAAATGATTTAAATGGTAAGAGTGTTACACGTGATTTATCCGTCTTACCAGATTTAATCTTTAATGAAGCGGATCTAGTCAAACAAACGTCTAATTTTTTAGCATCTGATAATGGTGTTGCGTTTGGTGAAGAATATGACTATCGTAAAAAACTAAATGGTAGTAACCTATCATTATATTATACGCAAGATTATCAGGGCATTCCCTTCTATGATGAAGGTGGTTCGGTGACGGTCAACTATCAAAAAGTTCAAGAGATACCGAGAAAGTATCAATTAACGAGTTTGACTCAGACACATATCGCGAATATTGAAGAATTACGTGAGAAACAAAACGTTATTAGTGAACAAGAAGCAATTGCGACGTTGTATGTGAATAGTAAATTACCAGAGCGTAGTAAAATCCAAGACCGCATTTTAGCTTACACCCACATTTTTTCTGTTGATGAAAAAAATATTTACTTGCCTGTGTGGTTTATTTGGGTAAAAACGAGCGATGATAAAGTACAAATAGAAAAAGTTAATGCCTTTTCTAATACGATTATTACAACAAATGTCTCAGACGTGACGACAAATTAAGAATTTAGGAAGCAGGTTTTACAAATTGAGTGAAGAAATAGGGATGCACGTAAGTGTTTTGGCGAGTGGTAGTACTGGAAACTGCGTGTATGTAGAAACACCTGAAAAGAAAATGATTGTCGATGCTGGTTTAAGTGGCAAGAAAATCACGAGTTTATTAGCTGAAATTGATCGTACACCTGATGAGCTAGATGCGATTTTTGTGACACATGAGCATACGGACCATATTAAAGGTGTGGGGATTTTATCACGTAAATATGGCATTGATATTTATGCAAACGAATTGACGTGGCAAGCAATGGCCAAAAATATTGGCAATATTGCATTAGATCATCGTCATATTTTTGAAATGGGTAAAACCATGACACTAGGCGACATTGATGTTGAGAGTTTTGGGGTCTCGCATGATGCGGCAGCACCACAATTTTATCAATTTCACCGCAACAATAAGGCGTTTGCGGTGCTGACAGACACGGGTTATTGTAGTGACCGTATCAAAGGGACAATCAAAAACGCTGATGCGTATGTGATTGAAAGTAATCATGACGTGGAGATGTTGCGCATGGGTGGTTATCCATGGCACTTGAAACAACGTATTTTGGGTGATAAGGGCCATTTGTCAAATGAGGATGGCGCGTTAGTCATGACTGAATTAATTGGTGACAAGACGAAGAAATTATTTTTAGGCCATCTGAGTCGTGAAAATAACATCAAAGAATTGGCACATATGACAATGAATCATACGTTACAAGTTCATGATATTGATACCGTTAATACCGTCAAACTATATGACACTGACCCCGATTACGCAACCGACCTCTTCGCAATATAAAGAGGTGCTTGCGCGTGTGGTCAGGTCGTATTTATCATTGATTAGTTCCAACTATCTAAAAGTACTAGTTTACGCTAGTGCTTTTTTGTTATTTGTGGCATAATAGCGCTAAACCATTTTTGATTAGGGGGGATTTTTATGTCAGTACCACCGATTAAAAGCGTCAATTTAATTTTAGCTGAAAATCGTTTTATGGAAACAGAACACTTGTTGCTTCGCCCAATAGATTTGATCGATGTTGACGCGATGTATGAGTATGCAAGTGATGAAGAGGTGTCGCAGTTTGTCTTTCCAACGCATCAGTCACTTGAAGAAACCGCCAATACGATTGCGAATTTTTTTATTGCCGATAGCTTAGGCAAATATGCGATTGTTTTAAAAGAGAAGCAAAAAATGATTGGAACGATTGATTTACAGCGCCTCGATGAGAAAAATCGTAAAGCAGAGATTGGTTATACTTTGGCTAAAGATTACTGGGGGCAAGGACTAGCACCCGAAGCCGCCCGTCAAATTTTGTGGTTAGCCTTTGACCAATTAAAGTTAAATGTTGTCAGTGCATTGCATGATGTGGACAACCCAAAATCAGGTCGTGTGATGGAAAAAATAGGTATGAAGCCTATTGGCATTTTTCCTAATTATTTAATTCATAAAGAAAAAAATGTGGATATGAAAATTTATTGTCTAACGCGTGAGGATTATTTGGCGCAACAAACAAAATAAAAACAGCGTAGCTCAAGCGGCTACGCTGTTTTTGTCTATTTCATTAAGGTCAAGATAACGAGTGGGATACTGATAGCGATAAACCCCACAATGCTCATACCGATTAATTTTGCGATGAATGATTGCCATTTAAATGCTTTGGTTGCCCAAAGTGTCATTAAAACAGAAAACATATAGCAAAAGAATAGCGTAATAAAACGTTCCATTGTCATTCATACGTCCTCCTGTTGATAATAGTGGTGTTTCAAACAGTTCTCATTATCCTACAAAAGGTCAAAAAGTTCACTTGAGAGCGTCTAACCATGTCAGCATTAAGTCGCTACTTGTTGTTAGTTGCTCTTCAGATGTAATACTTGCTTGTTTGTCACCTTCTTGTTCGCCATAGCTACCAAACTGACCGTGGTTCCCACCTTCGATCACTTTATACTGAGTCGTAGTGGGTAAGTAATCACGAGCTGTTTCGTAATTTTCAGCATTTAGCACCCCATCTTGACTACCTTTAATGGATAAGACCGGTAAGTTTTTGCTGATTAGTTCCCCTTTTTCATCGGGGTAACTCGCTAAGAAAAAGACGCCTTTAAGTCCAATATTGGTTGTCGTGTTAGCAAAACGACTGGCCATTGTGCCCCCTAGTGAGTGCCCTCCAATGACAAAGTCGGTTAAGTTATAAGCATCGATTAACTGATCCGCTTTATTGGCTTTAAAGACAGCTAAATTTAACGGCATTTTGGCGATATAGACGGGGTAGCCCGCTTCTGCTAAGTTAAGTGCAAAGGGAACGTAACTATCAGGTTTTACTAAACCACCTGGGTAGTAGATGACAGCGGGTAATTTTTTGGCACTTGAATCAACGGGTGTGACTTGCCATGCCAGTTTGTCTTCTTTAACTGTCACGTTAGTTTGATGTTCTTTAATGGCAGCAGAGACGTCACTAGTAGCAGAATAGGTCGCCATTTTTAAATAAACGGCTGAACCTGCGATAATTAAGACGAGTAAACTTAAAACAATTGTAAAAAATTTTTTCATCAGGCTTAGTCCTCACTCATTGGGCTAAACAAGTAGGCTGTAACTAATTTTTCGGTCGCATCAATAGAGTCTTGATGCGTACGCTCAAAGGCATGACTCGCTTCAATTCCAGCGCCAAGTAAGCCGTGACGAACGTCTGCCCCAGCGCGCATCGCAGCCGAAGCATCACTACCGTAAAACGGATAAATATCTAGTTTGTAACCAATCTCATCTTGTTTACATAACTCAACTAAGTGATTACGTAAGCCTAGATGATACGGACCACTACCGTCTTTGACACAAATTGACACGGTGTATTCATCGGTTTGTTGGTCATCACCCATCGCGCCCATATCGACTGCCAAGTATTCAACCACTTTGTCTGAGATGTTTGAGTTACCGCCATAGCCGATTTCTTCGTTGTTTGAGATGAAGAAAGTGGTTGTGTAAGGTAATTCACGGTCATCGTCAATTAAGTTTTCCAGGAATTTAATTAAAATCGCCACGCTCACTTTGTCATCTAAGTGGCGTGATTTAATAAAGCCACTCGGTGTAATTTCAGTTCGTGGGTCGAAACTGATAAAGTCGCCTACTTCGATACCTAATGCACGTGTTTCGTCTGCGTTCGTGACTTGTTCATCAATACGGACTTCCATATTGGCTTGGTTACGTTCAGCTGTCCCAGCGTCAGCATAAACGTGGACACTTGTTTGGTGCATTAAAATAGTACCTGTATAGTTTTGGCCACTTTGGGTATGGATGGTACAGTATTCTCCTTCAATGGAGTTATAGCGGAAGCCTCCAATTAAATCTAGTTTTAAGCGTCCATTCGGTTTAATCGCACGAACCATGGCACCTAAAGTATCGACGTGTGCTGTAATGAAACGTTCCTGTGATGTATTTTGTCCAGGAACTGTCACAAGTAAGCTGCCTTTACGGTTCAATGTTGGTTCATAACCTAAATGCGTTAGGTGTGCTTTTAAATATTGGATAATGTCCTTTGTATTACCAGTCGGTGAAGGAATATTCGTTAACTTTTCTACTAATTCAATCGTACGTTCAGTCATATCATCATCTTCTTTCTAAAGTATTATCTATATGATAACAAACAACCGTCTATTTGATGAAGAAAATGCAGAAAAATCTCGTTTTATTTGGCTAATTTTTGTAAAAGTTTTAAGCGATAGTTAAATCCTAAACAAAAGATTGCAATCATTTATAAATACGATTACAATTTAGTAAGTATAGACATTTAGAAAGTTGGGTGTAGATGGACGTTCAAGAACAGAACTATGACCAGTTAAACGAAGAGTCTCAGAAGAAAATGCTTCGTGGCTCGGCTTGGATGACAGTCGGCAGTTTTGCTTCCCGGTTATTGGGAGCAATCTATATTATTCCATGGTATTTGTGGATGGGACAGCAAGCCGAATTAGCCAATAATTTATTTACAAAAGGATACAATATTTACGCATTATTTTTAATGATTTCAACAGCAGGGATACCTGGAGCGATTGCCAAACAAATTTCTAAGTATAATTCACTGAATGAGTACCGAGTGAGTAAGGAATTATTTAAACGTACTTTGATGGTTATGGGACTTTTAGGTTTAGTTTCATCGGCCTTTATGTTCTTTGGTTCACCGTTACTTGCGAATCTTTCAGGTGGTAATAAAGACTTAATTCCTGTAATGAAATCGTTAAGTGTGGCTGTGTTGATTTTCCCAGTGATGAGTGCTTTTCGTGGCTTTTTCCAAGGGAATCAAGACATGATGCCATCGGCTTTGTCACAAATTATTGAACAGATTGCGCGTGTCGCTTATATTTTAGTAACGGCTTATGTGATTATGAAAGTCGGTTCGGGTGACTATGTTAGCGCCGTAACGCATGCCACATTAGCTGCGTTTGTCGGTTCGTTTTTTGCCTTGCTACTTTTATTGTGGTTTTACAAAAAATACATGCCGCGTCTAGCTGCACTGGAAGCGCAAAGTCATAACGAAATTGAGATTAAACCAAATGAATTAATTAAAGAAATCGTGATGGAAGCTATTCCGTTTATCTTTGTAGGTTCTGCTATTACGATTTTTAAATTAATTGACCAAATGACGTTTGAACGTTTTTTAGGTAGCTACACCAATTATACAACCGAGCAAGTGGAGAAATTATTTACGTTATTTAGTGGGAATCCGGATAAATTAACGATGATTACTATTTCGATAGCGACCTCATTAGCGATTGCAGGTCTGCCGTTAATTACCGAATTGTACACGAAACAAAAGTTCCAAGAATTAGCTAAACAGTTAAGTGATAATATTCAATTGTTCTTCTTCGTGATGATTCCATCAACCGTTGGCATGGTATTATTATCAGATGAACTGAATACGGTTTTTTATCGTTCGGATGATTTAGGTGCTTCGTTATTAAGACAAGCGACTTATGTTGGCGTGGTGTTAGGTTTCTATATTTTAGTATCGTCAATTTTGCAAGGGATTTATGGCAATAATAAAGCGATTCGTTTCTTAGTTATTGGTTTGTTAATTAAGTTAATTTGCCAATTCCCATTTATTTATTATTTAGAATCATATGGTCCTAACTTAGCAACAGCGGTTGGTTTCTTAGTGGCGAGTGGCTTGACGATTTATGAAATTTACAAAATGACGCATTTTGATGTGGCATTAACTTTAAGACGCACCTTATTGATTATAATTTTGTCATTGATGATGTTGTTGGGAGCCTTTCTGGTTCAACAACTACTTTATTTCTTCTTATCACCGGCTTCAAAAGGCCCAGCATTTGCGATTGTGATGATTGTGGGATTAATCGGCGGTAGTATTTATGGCTATTTAGTCTTAAAACTTCGTCTTGCCGATAAGTTATTAGGTAGTCGTATGGCAGGATTAAGAAGAAAATTAAGAATTAGATAAACGTTTTAAAGGAGCGGGGCAAGTTGCCTAGCTCCTTTTTTTAATGTATGGATTCGTGTATGATACTAGGTAAGACAGACTAAGTGAAGTGAGGGAAATAATGAAAATCAGACTAGATAAAATGTTGAGCCATCTAGGTTATGGCAGTCGCAAGGAAGTTAAAACGATATTGAAAAAACACGAGCTATTAGTCAATGGTCAGCGCGTAAAAGATGGTAAAGTAAGCATCGAAACAGCGCAAGATCAGGTGTTTTTAGACGGAGAGCCATTAGTCTATGAAGCGTTTGTGTATTATATGTTGCATAAGCCTAAAGGGGTTATCTCAGCAACCGAAGATATTCGCGATCGTACTGTTATCGACTTAATCGTACCAGAGGACTATCGTCAAGGGCTATTTCCAGTTGGTCGTTTAGATAAAGATACAACCGGCTTATTATTACTAACGAATGACGGTGCCTTGGCGCATGACTTATTGTCACCAAAGAAAAAAGTGCCCAAGCGCTATTTAGCGCTAGTTGACGGTATCGTAACAGCCGAAGACCAAGCGTTGTTTGCCGAAGGGTTCAAAATTGATGGCGAGGAGTGGGTGAAGCCTAGTCTGTTAGAGATTTTAGCGATTGATGAGGTTAATAATCGTTCTGAGATCGCGTTGACGATTGTTGAAGGGAAGTTCCATCAAGTCAAACGAATGATGAAGACGGTTGGGAAAACTGTTTTAGAGTTACACCGTGAATCGATGGGAGGCTTGACGTTAGACATGGAGTTGAAGCGTGGAGACTACCGTAAATTGACAGCAGTCGAAGTAGAAATTTTACAAGGAAAAGCAAAATAATTGCATTATACCTTTAGGGGGTATATGATAAATCCATAAAATAAAATTTAAGGAGAATGAAAGATGTTATTTTTCGATAAGACCCCTAGTGTATCAGGAGAAACAGTACTAAATAAATTAAATGAGAAGCCAATGATTATTGATATTCGTCAAGCAGATGCGTTTAAAGAAGGACATATCCCAGGTGCAAAAAATTTAACAGCCGATCAAGCGGTTCAACAAAATTTTAAAGCAGGACAAGAAGTGTTTGTCGTTTGTTATGCCGGTATGAGTAGTCAGTCAGTCGTGAAAAAATTAGTGAAACAAGGTGTCGATGCTTATAGTGTACGTGGTGGCATGGGGGCTTGGCAAGGACCTACGAAAGGCGGTAAATAAAGAATGAAAGTGATTATTGTTGGTGGTGTAGCGGGTGGGATGTCTGCGGCAACGCGTTTAAGACGTTTAGATGAAACAGCTGAAATTATTGTATTGGATAAAGGAGATTATGTTTCTTTTGCGAACTGTGGTCTACCCTATTATGTTTCTGGTGAGATTTCAGAGCGTTCAGAATTATTATTAAATACCCCTGAAGGTTTAAAAGCGCGTTTTAATTTAGATGTCCGTGTTAATAATGAAGTCGTAGCAATTGACCGTCAAGCTAAAACCGTAACGATCAAAACACCAACTGGTGAGTACCAAGAAAGTTATGACAAATTACTATTATCTCCTGGTGCGTCACCTGTTGTGCCGCCTGTTATTGGTTATGAAGTTGCTCAAAACGTCTTCACATTAAGAAATGTTGAGAATTTAGATGAGATGATGGCCTATATCACGCAACATCAACCACAAAAAGCAGTGGTTGTCGGGGCTGGTTTTATTGGCCTAGAGATGGTCGAAAACTTAAAACTAAAAGGTTTAGAGGTAACTCTAGTCGAGAAAGCGCCTCATGTCTTGCCACCTCTAGATGAAGAAATGGCAGCTTACGTTTCGCAAGAACTCGTAAAACAAGGCGTGGATGTTCGCGTGAATACGTCAGTCGTTGAAATTTTAAACGAAGGAAAAGCTGTTCGCTTAGAAGATGGAACAGAGCTTGCGACTGATATGATTATTATGTCAGTTGGGGTTAAACCAGCGACGGATATTGCTAAAAAGGCTGGTTTAGCCTTAGGGATGCGCGACGGTATTTTAGTCAATGACCAGTATCAGACAAGTGACGAGAATATTTATGCCGTTGGTGATGCGATTATCGTCAAAAATCAAATTACTGGTGAAGAGGCCTTAATTTCACTAGCGTCACCTGCAAATCGTCAAGGCCGTCAGGTAGCCGATGTTTTAGCTGGCAAAGCGCGTCAAAATAAAGGAAGCATTGGCACCGCTATTGTGCGTGTCTTTAATATTAGCGCCGCTTCAACTGGTTTAACCGAACGCCAAGTCAAATTGAGTGGCAAGCCATATAAAGTGGTTCACACGCGTGGCAATGATCATGCGGGTTATTATCCAGGTGCCACCGCTGTGACTTTAAAACTGATTTTCAATCCAGAAACAGGTGAACTTTACGGAGCACAAGGGGTAGGTACTAAAGGCGTTGACAAACGGATTGACGTGTTAGCAACAGCGATTAAAGCCGGTTTAACTGTAGAAGATTTACCAGAATTAGAGTTAACTTACGCACCGCCATTTGGTGTAGCTAAGGATCCTGTTAATATGCTGGGTTATGTGGCGTTGAATGTGATGGAAGGGTTAACTGAAATGATTCAGTGGCATGAAGTTCCTGAAAAAATTGCTGCAGGTATGGTATTATTAGATGTAAGAAATGAAGGCGAGTTAAGCCGTGGTCAATTCCCTGATAGTCTCAATATTCCATTGAACCAATTACGTGAGCGTTTAGACGAATTAGACCCGAATAAGGCGTACCTAGTTAGCTGTGCAAGCGGTCAACGTAGCTATTTGGCTGAACGTTTGTTGAAACAACATGGTTTCAAAGCCACCAACTTAGACGGCGCGTTTTTCCTTTACTCAGTTGTTCGTCCGGAAGAATTAATCTAAGAAAATAAGAAAGAAGGTCAGCCATGAAGTGCGATGAAAAAATCATGAATCGAATGAAGCGTGCGGAAGGTCAAATGCGTGGGATTCAAAAGATGATGGAAGACGGCAAAGAATGTTACGACATTATGATCCAATTATCAGCGGTTCGTTCAAGTATTGAAAGTGTCATGGGCATTATGGTTGCTGAAAACATGAAAGATTGTTTTGAAAACCCGCTTGAAGACCCAACCGAACAAGCTGAAAAAATTGAGCAAGCGATGAAGATGATTAAAAAATTATAAAAGATTACGGCAGTGCCCCAGACTAGCCAATGAAATGCGTTCAACTTAAAAAAGTTGGGCGCATTTTTGTATAAAACAATCTGCCTGATGTAAAAAATATAGTATAATCAAACAATCATTAGGAGGTGAGCGTATGTCTCGTCAGAAGTTAATCGGGTTATTAATATTAGGGATACTAATCATATCAGGTGATTATTTTTTCGGTCACAATGCGAAGTGGTATCAAGAACCTGTCTTTAAAATTACAACTATCAAAGAAGAAAAAATGACGGATACAGAGTTTAACCAACAGTTAGAGGGGCACTTACTGAACCAATCGCAGCAAGCATTGACGATCGCACATCGTTATTACTACTCAGAAGCCGACAGTGTAAAGTTGCATGTTGGGGATACGGTATTTTTAGATAAACAACTGCATCAAGTCAGTCAGGTCAAACGTGACCAACAAGTCTTTCGGCTGTTGAGCGCTTTTTTATGCGTGCTATATTTATTTTCAAGTCGTCAGTTTGGCAAAAATATGGCGATTATTACTTTAAATACGTTGGTCTTCTTGTTGATTGCTAAAGGTTATACACAAGTCGGCAATTTTTCGTTAGTTGGAGCGATGATGTTATATAGTTTGATTTCAGTGGGATTAACAACGGCATTTTTAAGTCAGAATCACCGACAACGCTTAGCGATTATTTTGAGTACAATCGGAGGGACATTTTTTGCTTGGGGTATCGCGCTATGGGTATTAAAGGTCACACATCATGCGGGCTTACGGTATGAAGATATTGGCATTGTCACGCGTCCTTACCGTTCGATTTATTACAGTTCATTATTAATTGGAACGCTAGGTGCTACCACTGATATTGCGGTGACAATTGTGTCTACTATCACGGAAGTTCTAGCACAGCAACCCAAAGCGAACACTAAAACACTCTACAACGTTAGCCGGAATGTTGGTCAAAATATTTTAGGACCGATGACGAATGTATTATTTTTTGTTTGTTTAAGTGAAGTGATTCCGTTGAGTTTATTATATTTAGAAAATGGTTGGACCTATCAAAATACTTTCAGTAGTCTGTTGTCGTTAGAACTGTGTCGTGCTTTGACGGGTGGTTTAGGGATTGCACTGACTATTCCGCTAAGCGTTTTGGTGGGGTCACGTTTATTGAGAGGTGATAATTCATGAGCGCCGTAAGTTTAATGGCCATGATTTTAAGTGTGGTTGTGTTAATGGTTGGGGGAAAGAAAGGGCTTTTTACGTTGTTAAATTTAGCTTTTAATCTTATGAGTATTATCCTTGTGATTTGGGCATTGTCCAAAGGTTTCTCACTGGGACTTGTGGTGGCTATTTTTACAATCGTAACTTTTTTTAATAATTTTTGGTTATTTAATCAAGAAATTGATGCGTATTATACGAAAGTTAGTATGACGGCTTCTGCGGGAGTGATTTTGATAATGACGTGCCTATTGCCAGTGTTTTTACGCGCATCGGCTAGTTATGGCTTTGCGCCGGAAGAATTGGAAGAGTTAGGTGCCTTCTCACTAGACGTGCTTGTTAATTATCGTGATATTTTTGCTGTGTTGGTTATCGTGGCAATGGTTGGGGCAGTGATTGATGGTGCGATTTCAGTCGCTAGTGCAATGAGTGAAATTGAATCGGAGCATCCAGACATGACAGTTGCACAATTAAGGCAGTCAGGTTTACGTATCGGTCGTGATATTGTTTCAACCACGATGACCACACTGTTGTTAGCTTTTTTTGGTAATTATTTAGGCGTGGTGTTATTTATTCTTGATTTTAACTATGGTTGGCAGTATTTAATGAATGCACAGTTAGTGGTTAGTCAACTGGTCGTGATGTTTCTAGCAGCGATTGGGACGCTGGTCACGTTACCTCTGACGGCTTATTTGTATATAAAGATGAAACAATCGCCTAAATCAAAAGTGGGAGGAATCGAATAATGGAGTTAACATATCGTCATTGGGAAGTTTTTAGCCAAATACCTCATCAAGGAAATCCAGCTGCCGTCGTGGAGCAGGTCGAAAACTTAAGCACGGAAGACATGCAAATTATCGCAAATAAAATTGGTTATAGTGAGACGATTTTCTTATTGCCTTCAGCGTGTGCTGATTTTCGTTTGCGCTTTTTTAGTCCAGGCAGTGAAATGCCCCTTTGTGGACATGGCACAATTGCGGCGGTGTCTGAATGGTACGCGCAACAGGCACATCAACCGCAAAGCTTAACGATTGAAACGTTAGCAGGCGCTTTAACGATTGGTTTAGAAGAAGTTAATGGTCAGTTATGGGTTGAAATGACCCAAGCACTCCCTCAGTTTCAACCTTTTGATGGCGAGGTTGAACGTTTGGCTAGTAGTTTAGGGTTAACGGTTGATGATGTTGATCCGCGCTATCCATTAGTTTACGGCAGTACGGGTTCATGGACATTAATTGTCCCAGTTAAAGATTTAGCAGTGATGAAAAAAATGCGTCCCAATAATCAACAATTTCCAGAAATTTTAACGTCATATCCGCAAGCCTCGGTTCATCCCATTTGTTTAGACACGTATCACGAGGAGTGTTTAATGCATGGACGTCATTTTTCGGGTGCGGGCACAGGGACGATTGAAGACCCGGTGACTGGAACCGCTAGTGGTGTCATGGGCGCTTATTATCGGACCTATATCGCACCACAAGGGGATTTGCCGTTGACGATGATGATCGAACAAGGGCAAGAAATGGGAAAAGATGGACGTTTAGGTGTAACAGTTGAACGAGTTGAAGCACAATTACGTGTTAAAATAAAAGGTCAAGCGCTATTAGTTTCCAAAGAATTATTAAAACTTTAAATAAACACCGCGACAGTTACTAATCTAGCGTATAATAAAGACATAAATTAATCAAAAGGATGTAAGAGATGGAGAAAATTAGAGGATTTGAAGTAGTAAGTCAATTTGAAGGACAAGTAAACTTACCTGTTCGCGCGACTAAAGGTGCAGCCGGTTATGATTTTGAAGCCGCAACCGATATCATTATTCCAAGCATTTGGAAACAAGGCGTGGCAACAGCCTTAAAAGCGATGTTAAACAAAGAGAAATTTATCGCGGATGACGCAACCCAAAAAGAAATTAAACCAACCTTGATTCCAACCGGGATTAAAGCCTACATGGGAGCTGACGAGTATTTACAATTAACCAATCGTTCAAGCAATCCACTTAAGAACTATTTATGGCTTGCTAATGGAGTCGGCGTGATTGACAGCGACTATTATGGCAATCCAGATAACGAAGGGCATATCATGTTTCAATTCTTAAACTTCGGTTTGATGGACAAAAAAATCGCAAAAGGCGATCGTATTGGACAAGGAATTTTCTTGCCATTCTTAAAAGCTGATCAAGACGTCACATTGGGTGATCGTACAGGTGGTTTTGGTTCATCAGGTCAACGTTAGTTCTTTAAGTCGTTTTTAAGTTAGAAAAGGTAAGATAATCATCAAAAGAACGACTTAAGACCGACGAAAATCGCCTATTTTATGGTAGAATAAAGACAGTTATCGCAAGGAGGAACGATTAGTGGCTAAAAAAGCAAAAACTCATTTTGAATGTCAGGCGTGTGGTTATATTTCGCCTCAATATTTAGGTCGTTGCCCGAATTGTGGTACGTGGAATGAAATGATGGAAGTCAAAGAACAAGTCGAATCGGCACGTAATAGTCGTGTTGATTTGACCGGTAAACAAGCAAAACCGCAAACGTTAGGGGAAGTCACAACGAGTAAAACGCCACGTGTTAAAACCAGAATGGACGAATTAAACCGTGTATTAGGTGGTGGAGTGGTCCCTGGTTCTCTCGTGTTAATTGGGGGAGATCCTGGTATTGGAAAATCAACGTTACTGCTACAAGTATCACAACAGCTACATTTATCTGGTGGTAAAGTCTTGTATGTTTCTGGTGAAGAAAGTGCGGAACAAATTAAGATGCGCGCGGAACGTCTAACAGTGGAAGGTAATGATTTTTATGTTTATCCAGAAACTGATATGTCGCTTATCCGTCAAACAATTGAAACCTTAAAGCCCGATTATGTGATTATTGACTCGATTCAGACGATGATGCAACCGGAAATTACCAGCGCCTCAGGTAGTGTTAGTCAAGTACGTGAAACAACAGCAGAATTGATGAAAATTGCGAAGAGTAATCAAATTGCGATTTTTATTGTTGGACATGTCACTAAAGAAGGTGCATTAGCCGGTCCGCGTATGTTGGAACATATGGTGGATACCGTCTTGTATTTTGAAGGGGATCGTCACCATACGTTTAGAATTTTACGAGCGGTCAAAAATCGTTTTGGTTCCACAAATGAAATCGGTATTTTTGAGATGCAAGAACGTGGGTTAGTCGAAGTGACCAATCCTTCTGAAGTGTTCTTAGAAGAACGTTTGGACGGTGCGACCGGTTCAGCGATTGTTGTTTCGATGGAAGGTAGTCGTCCAATTTTGGCGGAAGTTCAGGCGTTAGTCAGTCCGACCTTGTTTGGTAATGCCAGAAGAACAGCGACTGGTTTAGATTACAACCGAGTAACCTTGATTATGGCGGTATTAGAAAAACGTGCCGGCTTGCTATTACAAAACCAAGATGCTTATTTAAAAGCTGCCGGTGGTGTTAAATTAGACGAGCCCGCGATTGATTTGGCGATTGCGATGAGCATTGCCTCAAGTTATAAAGATCGTGGTACGGATGCGAGTGAATGTTTTATTGGTGAAATTGGCTTAACGGGTGAAATTCGTCGGGTGAATCGTATTGATCATCGGGTGAAAGAAGCACAAAAATTAGGGTTTAAAAAAGTTTACGTTCCAGTGAATAACTTACATGGTTGGGAGCCACCTACGGATATTGAGGTCGTCGGTGTTTCAACGCTGAGTGAAGCATTGAAGCGTGTCTTTGGATAGAGAGGAGGAAAGGTTACACTTATGAAGAAAGTTTATCATATTATTTTGACCATTCTAGGTGGCGGGATTGGCGTGAGCATCTTACCAGAATTGTGGGAAGCCTTAAACTTAGATGGCAATGGTTATCTTAATAATTTTATTGTGAATATTTTAATTGGCGCGGGGTTATTTTATCTCTTATCACTCTTAACAGCTAATAAATTTATTTCACAGTATAAAAAATTAGAAGAAACAATTAGTAAAAAGAGTTCACAATATTTATTATTTGGTTCAATTGGTGCAATTATTGGGTTATTATTAGGGGTACTGATGTCAGTTCCGTTTTACAATATGGAAATCAAATTGATTCGCGATATTATTCCTGCACTTATTCTATTAACATTAGGCTTTTTAGGATTTCGTATTGGAACAACCAAAATGGATGACTGGCGTAAATTATTTATTCCAAAGAATCGCAAAAACGCAGAGGATGTCTTAGAGCGTAAAGTCGATGAAACATTCAGAAAGTACAAAATTTTAGACACTAGTGTTATTATAGATGGGCGTATTTATGACATCGCCAAAACAGGGTTTATCGAAGGAACCTTATTGATTCCTAATTTTGTGTTGTATGAATTGCAGTATATCGCGGATTCAGGTGATAGCTTGAAACGTGTCCGTGGTCGTCGTGGCTTAGACATTTTGAATGCTTTGCAAAAAGAAGAAAGTGTCGATGTTGAGATGTACGATGGTGATTTTGATGACATTACGGAAGTTGATAGTAAATTAATCCGTTTAGCAAAACTTTTAGATGGTGTTTTGGTGACAAACGATTATAATTTAAATAAGGTCTCTGAGTTTCAGAATGTACCAGTTTTAAACATTAACGCTTTAGCTAACGCGGTTAAACCAGTCGTTATTCCAGGTGAGAATATGCGAGTTAAAGTTGTAAAAGCTGGAACAGAACGTCAACAAGGGGTCGCCTATCTAGATGACGGGACGATGATCGTCGTAGAGGATGGCCAACATTTCATGAATAAAGAAATAGAAGTCGTTGTGACAAGTGCCTTACAAACGGCAGCAGGACGCATGATTTTTGCGAAACCAGTTCATGCACAACGTAGTATTATGGAAGAAAATAAATAATTTATAAATTTATTAAATAAAATGCTTTTTGAAGAAAGGATAATTAACATGACAAAAAAAGTTCGCGTACGTTACGCTCCAAGCCCAACAGGACATTTACACATTGGGAATGCACGTACAGCATTATTTAACTACTTATTCGCTAGAAACTTAGGAGGAGACTTCATTATTCGTATTGAAGATACCGACTTAAAACGTAACATCGAGGGTGGCGAGAAGAGTCAGTTAGAGAACTTAGCATGGTTAAACATTGATTGGGATGAGTCTCCAGACAAGCCTGGTAAATACGGTCCTTACCGTCAATCAGAGCGTAAAGACATCTATATGCCTTTAGTCGATCAATTATTAGCTAGCAATTTAGCTTATAAATGCTATTGTACGGAAGAAGAATTAGATGAAGCACGTGAAAAACAACAAGCTCGTGGGGAAATGCCTCGTTACGCTGGAACTTGTGCCCATTTAACACCTGAACAACAAGCAGCGTTTGAAGCTGAAGGTCGTGACTATGTGGTACGTTTCCGTGTGCCACGTGGCGAAGAATTATCATTTGATGACTTAGTAAAAGGCCCAATTACCTTTGAATCTGACAGTGTCGGTGGCGATTTCGTTATTTTAAAACGTGACGGCATGCCAACTTACAACTTTGCGGTAGCTGTTGATGATCACATGATGGAAATTTCACACGTTTTACGTGGGGATGATCATATTGCCAACACACCAAAACAATTAATGATTTATAACGCGTTTGGTTGGGAAGCACCTCGTTTTGGTCACATGACGTTAATCATTAACACTGAAACAGGTAAAAAATTAAGTAAACGTGACGAAACGATTTTACAATTTATCGAACAGTATCGCGAATTAGGTTACTTACCAGAAGCGATGTTTAACTTTATCGCCTTATTAGGTTGGTCACCAGTAGGGGAAGACGAAATCTTCTCGAAAGATGAATTAATTAAATTATTCGACGCGAACCGTTTAAGTAAATCACCAGCGTCATTTGATCCGAAAAAATTAGAGTGGGTAAATAACCAATACATCAAGTCATTAGATGTGGCAACCTTCACTGATATGTGTGTGCCATTCTTCGTTGAAAAAGGCTTGTTAGAAGCTGACATGACCGAAGAAAAACGTGCTTGGACTGAAAAACTAGTTGGTTTATATCAACCACAAATGAGTTATGCTGCTGAAATCGTCGAATTAACAGAAATGTTCTTCAACGAACATCCAACTTTAGACGAGGCAGCTAAAGAAGTTTTAGCGAGTGAAACAGTACCAACTGTTTTAGAAGCCTTTAAAGGACAAATAGAAAGCTTAGAAACGTTTGATGTTCCAAGTATTAAAGCAGCAATTAAAGCCGTTCAAAAAGAAACTGGCGTTAAAGGTAAAAACTTATTCATGCCAATTCGTGTAGCCGTTTCAGGCCAAATGCACGGACCAGAATTAGGCGACACTATTTTATTATTAGGTAAAGAAAAAACTATCGCTCATTTAAATGGAGCTTTAGCATAAAAACACGTTGAACAGGACGAGTAATTAACGCAAATGTACAGAGAGTCTATGGTTGCTGGAAATAGATCATTTTCGTTAATGAAGTGCCCCTTGTGAGTGGATTGGACGAAATGGAAGTAGTCTAATACGAGTCATTCATGTTACGAATGCCGAGATAGAATAAATTTTTCTATGAATAAAAGTGGAACCACGCCCAATGCGTCTTTTTGAGTAAGCAGTTTGTTACTCAAAAGGGCGCTTTTTTGTCATAATATGAGTAAGAATAAATGAGAAGTGAGGTGTTAACATGGTCAGTCGTTTTAGTGAAGATATTGCAGCGGTTAGAAAAAATGATCCAGCTGCTAGAACTACGTTAGAGATTGTTTTGACCTATCCAGGGTTGCATGCTATCTGGTTTCATCGCTTGGCTCATGTTTTACATCGTAACCACTTAAAATTATTAGCGAAAATAATCGCAACCTTTAGTCGTTTTTTAACCGGTATTGAAATTCATCCAGGAGCAACGCTTGGTCGTCGCCTATTTATCGACCATGGGATGGGCGTTGTAATTGGTGAAACAGCTGAAGTTGGTGATGATGTCGTCTTGTTCCACGGTGTCACATTAGGTGGAACAGGTAAAGATCAAGGTAAACGGCACCCAACCATTGGTAACGGAGCGTATATTTCAGCTCATGCACAAATTTTAGGCCCAATTACAATTGGTGAGAGCACAAAAATCGGAGCTGCTTCTGTCGTATTACAGTCAGTTCCCGATAATGCAACAGCAGTCGGTATTCCTGCAAAAGTGGTTAAAATAAATGGAGAAAAAATCAAAAAGGAGTAAAGCAATGATTCAAATTTATAATACGTTAACGCGCGAAAAAGAAACGTTTGTCCCCTTAGAAGAGGGAAAAGTAAAAATGTATGTCTGCGGTCCAACCGTTTACAACTACATTCATATCGGAAATGCCCGTAGTACAGTGGCTTTTGATACAGTCCGTAAATATTTAGAGTATCGTGGATTTGACGTTAATTACGTATCAAACTTTACCGATGTCGATGATAAAATTATCCGTTCGGCTCAAGAAGAAGGTATCTCACCGCAAGAATTAGCCGCTAAATATATTCAAGCCTTTAAAGAAGATACGGGTGCTCTAAATGTTAAGCCGGCGACGGTTCATCCTCAAGTTGTGGATCACATGACGTATATTATTGAGTTTATCGAGGAATTGATCGCTAAAGACTTTGCTTATGAGTCTGAAGGTGATGTGTATTATCGTACCCGTAAATTTAAAAACTATGGTCAATTAAGTCATCAGGCAATTGACGAATTAGAAATTGGTGCGAGTCAAAGAACGGGGACTGAGCAAGATAAAAAAGAAGATCCGTTAGACTTTGCTTTATGGAAGAGCGCTAAAGAAGGTGAAATTTCTTGGGACTCTCCTTGGGGTGCAGGTCGTCCAGGCTGGCATATTGAATGTTCGGTGATGGCGTCGAAACATCTGGGCGATACCATTGATATACATGCCGGTGGCGAAGACTTACAATTCCCACATCACGAGAATGAAATTGCTCAATCTGAAGCAAAAACGGGCAAAAAATTCGCGAACTACTGGATGCATAACGGTTTTGTAACAGTGGGTGACGGCGAAAAAATGAGTAAATCACTAGGGAACTTCGTGACAGCTCATGAATTGATGCAACAAGTCGATCCGATGATTATTCGTTTTGCTCTAGCAACGACACAATACCGTCGTCCGATTCCATTTAATGAGGCAACGATTAAAGATGCCGAAAACAACTTAGCTCGTTTACAAACAGCTTTTGATAATGCTTCATTCCGCCAAGCCCAAGCTGAGGCTGAACTAGTAAGTGACGCGGAAGATTTATCGACTTTAGCCGATTTTGAAGAGCAATTTGTAGCGGCGATGGATGATGATTTTAATACGGCAAATGGGATTACGGTTGTTTATGACTTAATCAAATGGCTAAATCAATATTCAGAACGTGACGCTGTTTCACAAGTTGTGTTAGCAGCGGCTTTAGAAAAATTAACGAACTGGTTAGTGATTTTTGGTGTGAGTTTAAACACGCAAGCTGAATTATTAGATGAAGAAATCGAGCAATTAATCAATGAACGTAACGAAGCGCGCTCAGCGAAGAATTTTTCCCGTAGTGATGAGATTCGTGATTTGTTGAAGGAACAAGGAATTATTTTAGAAGATACGCCTCAAGGGGTTAGATGGAGAAGAAGCTAATGAGTGAACATCAAGATTTTACGCTACTAAACGGTTTAGCATTAGCCTATGTGGGTGATGCGATTTATGAAGTGTTTATTCGCGATTATTTAATTAGAAAAGGTAATACTCGTCCAAATATGTTGCACCAAAAAGCAACGAAGTTCGTGTCAGCAAAAGCGCAAGCCAGTTCAATTGCGGATATGTTAGCAGAAGGGATGTTGACTGAGGAAGAAGAAGCAATTTTTAAACGCGGACGCAATGCCAAAAGCCATACGACCGCTAAAAATGCCGATGTTAAAACGTACCGTGCCTCAACAGGTTTTGAAGCGTTAATGGGTTACTTGCATTTGCAAGGACAAACCGATCGCTTGAATGAGTTGATGATATGGTGTGTCAATCAAAAGGAGAAAATAAATGAAAAAACAAACTAATCAACGTCGTTCGTCGAAACGCTCGAACGATTCAGACTCTAAAGAGAGTAAGGGTCGTAAATTCGACAAAAAACCAGGAGCTAAAAAAGATTTTAAAGAACCCAATCGTAGAGGCCGTGAAAATAGCCGTCATGAAGCACCAAGAAAAGAACAACCTGAAGAAACACCTACAACAAATGCAGAAGACTTTGCGATTGGTTTTTACGGTGTGAGTGAAGCCTTAGAAGCTAAACGAGGAAATAAATTATTCGTCCAAGAAGATTTATCAGGCCGTCGAATTGACGATGTGAAAAAATTGGCGACAAAACATTCTGTTCCCATGCAGTTTGCGCCAAAAAGTAAGTTAGATTTATTATCAGACCATGGTAATCACCAAGGGGTTGTCCTAGGGGTAACGCCGTATGAGTATTTAACGATTGAAGGCTTATTAGAGCAAACAACTTCCGAAGCACCATTTTACTTAATTTTAGATAGTATTGAAGACCCACATAACTTTGGATCAATTTTAAGAACAGCTGATGCAACGGGGGTTGATGGGGTAATTATTCCGAAACACCGTGCGGTTGGGATTACCTCAGTTGTGTCTAAAACTTCTACAGGTGCGGTGGAACATGTGCCAGTTGCGCGTGTGACGAATTTAGCACAAGCAATTAGAACGCTAAAAGACAAGCAATTCTGGGTTTATGGAACAGATATGAACGGGACAGACTATCGCCATTGGAACGTGGCAGGCCCAACGGCTTTAATTATCGGTAATGAAGGCAAAGGCATTTCACCAGGCTTGAAGAAAGAAGTCGATGAAATGTTGACGATTCCGATGACCGGTCATGTGCAAAGTTTAAACGCCAGTGTGGCAGCGGGTGTCATGATGTACGAAGTCTTTCGTAAACGTCACTAATAGAAAGAAGGTCAGCCGATGTTAAAACGACAAATCCTAATGGTAGACGGTTACAACATGATTGGGGCTTGGCCTGAACTCGTCTATTTGAAAAACCAAGACAAACTAGCGGATGCCCGCGATGCTTTATTATTCGAATTATCCAATTATGCCAAATTTAAGAATATTAAAGTGATTGTTGTCTTCGACGCGCAGTTAGTGCCAGGTATTCAACAAGAGTATCAAGAATACAATGTCACGGTTGTTTTCACAAAAACCGATGAAACAGCTGATACATATATTGAGCGTGAAGCAGCGAAACTAATCGATGTTAAAACGTTAGTGACGGTTGCAACGAGTGATTTAGCTGAACAATGGCTGATTTTTTCACGAGGCGCTCTACGTAAATCAGCGTTTGAGTTGTTTCGCGATGTCGAAGAATCACAGCGTGAAATCAAAAAAGAAATTTTAGCGACACGCTATCAGCAATATTCACGCAATGTGCCGTGGTCGTTAGCTGAAATCGAGCGACTAGAAGCCTTGCGTGATCAATTATCTGAATAAAAGAGGTGCCTGTATGAAGAAAACCACGTTTGAACTAGTGTTAACGGATAATATGACCGTACTGACACCAGCAACGCCAGAATCAATCAAACAAGTGTCAATTTATCTAGATACTGTACCATCCCCTCAAACTCATGCGGTTTATTTAAAATTAGCGGGTCAACAATTGGTGGCAATAGCTCTGGCGGATGAGGTGTCACAATGGACTTTAGCAAATGAAGCGGCTATCATTGAAGTAAGCCTAGGTTGGGAAGTTGAACCAAGTGCGCTGCAAAGTTATTTGATTAAACAAGCACAAGCAGCCAAGCTAAAGGCGTTTAAGGATGTTGAAGTAACACCGCAATTACCGGCTAATCAAGTCGCTACAACGGCGCAAGTAGTCGAGACGTTGTTAGAAATCTTACAACGTATAGGCTATCCGTTGTTAGTGGTGAAAAAAGCTAAACCAGCTAAAGCGCAGCATCGTTTTACTAAAGATATTGCTGAGATACCGTTTTACGTGAACTCATTTGACGCGCAGGCAACGGTTTACTGGCAAAAACGTAACGAAATGCTAATTAAAGCAGGTGCTAAGTTACGCCAAGAGATGCCGCTTAACAAAGATGGCAGTATAGGCTTAAGTGCTAAGATGGGCCAACAATTACGATCAGAACATCAGGATAAAATTCGTGACGGACAGACAATTGAAGACATTGTATTGAAAAGTGTAAATGAAGTCGGGCTATTTTTATATTATGGTGGGACAAATGGTTGGTTAGTGTTAAAAGATACAACGGGAAAAACGATTGATGAATGGACCGTTGTTAAATAAGGAACAGTATTTTTGCTAGTATTGTTTGAAAGTTTTCTCACTTAACGGTATAATAAGTAAGAAATCTATCCATAGGGGAGTAACTGGCGATTGTTTGAATCGTGACAACATCAACAACAAGAAGCGATTCTGGTGTTGTCTTAAATAGTGAGACTTATGTATGAACAACTTACTTGCTCATACATAAGTCTCTTTTTTTATTACTATATGGTAGGAAAATTTTTTTGAGGAGGAAGTATTATGTCAGAAGAGAAAAAGCAACAACTGATTGAACCTTTTTACACCGAAACTGAAGAATCGGTCTTAAGTAAATTAGGTTCTAATCGTGAAGGGTTGAGCGATGCGGAAGCGGCTAAACGTTTAGCTGAGTATGGCGAAAACCAATTGGATGAAGGTAAAAAGAAAACACTTTTTTCTAAATTTTTAGACCAATTTAAAGATTTAATGATTATTATTTTATTAGTGGCAGCCGTAGTATCAGGTATTATGGGTGACCATGTCGAAGCAATTATGATTGTTGTTGTAGTGTTCTTAATGGCCATTTTTGGTGTGGTTCAAGAAGCGAAGGCGGAGCAAGCCATTGATGCCTTGAAAGATATGTCAACACCGAATGCCAACGTGTTGCGCAATGGTAATGCGAAAGTTATCAAGAGTACAGAAATCGTGCCTGGTGATATTGTGTTACTAGAAGCTGGAGATGTTATTCCCGCTGATATTCGTTTATTAGAAGCGAACTCTTTAAAAATTGAAGAGGCTGCTTTAACGGGTGAGTCAGTGCCAGTTGAAAAAAATATCGAAGTCTTATCTGATGCAGATACTGGGATTGGTGACCGCTTGAATATGGGTTATATGAACAGTAACGTTACTTATGGTCGTGGTATCGGAGTGGTAACAGGGACTGGTATGAATACGGAAGTTGGTAAAATCGCCAGCATGTTAGCACAAGCTGATGAAACAAACACACCGTTAAAAGAAAACTTAAACCAATTAGGTAAATGGTTAACGTATGCAATTTTAGCTATCTGTGTCATCATGTTTGTTGTCGGAATGATGGGCGGAAACAAGAGCTGGGTTGATATGTTATTAACATCAGTTTCACTTGCCGTTGCAGCGATTCCAGAAGGTTTACCAGCGATTGTAACCATTGTGTTAGCTTTAGGTACGCAAATTATGGCCAAACGTAACGCGTTAGTCCGTAAATTGCCAGCCGTTGAAACATTAGGTAGTACGGATATTATCTGTTCAGATAAAACAGGTACGTTAACCGTTAACCAAATGACCGTTGAACAATTATTTACTAACAATCAAGTAGTAGCTGCTGATCAAGCAATGCCAGCTGATAACATGACCTTAAAAGTGATGAACTACTGTAATGATACAAAATTCTCAGCTGAAGGAACGTTAATCGGTGACCCAACTGAGACAGCTTTAGTAAAATATGGTTTAAACAAAGGTTTTGACGTCCGTGAATTTGTTGCGAATGAACCACGTGTGGCCGAAGTACCATTTGATTCAGATCGTAAATTAATGTCAACGATTCACCAATTAGCAGATGGCCGTTATTTAGTAGCAACTAAAGGGGCGCCAGATGAATTATTAAAACGTACCGTTTCTTATGATGTGAATGGTGAAATTAAGCCAATGGATGAGGCTGAACGTTCATTGATTTTAACAACAAACACTACTTTAGCTAAACAAGCGCTTCGCGTTTTAGCGATGGCGTACAAGTTTGTTGATGAAGTGCCAACGGAATTAGAATCAGATGTTGTTGAAAATAACTTGATTTTTGCCGGTTTAGTCGGAATGATTGACCCAGAACGTAAAGAAGCAGCCGAAGCGGTACGTGTAGCAAAAGAAGCAGGTATCCGTCCAATTATGATTACTGGTGACCACCGAGACACAGCTGAAGCAATTGCGGCTCGTTTAGGTATTATTACGGAAGGTCAACATGAAGCGGTTATTACAGGGGCAGAATTAAATGAGTTATCAGACGAAGCATTTGCTAAGGTTGTGCCTAACTACTCAGTCTATGCGCGTGTATCTCCTGAACATAAAGTGCGTATCGTTAAAGCATGGCAAGCAGAAGGTAAAGTAGTAGCGATGACTGGTGACGGTGTTAACGATGCACCAGCTCTTAAAACAGCGGATATCGGTATCGGAATGGGTATCACAGGTACGGAAGTATCTAAAGGTGCAAGTGACATGGTCCTTGCCGATGATAACTTCTCAACGATTGTTGTAGCAGTTGAAGAAGGACGTAAAGTTTTCTCAAATATCCAAAAAACGATTCAATACTTACTTGCCGCTAACTTAGGGGAAGTGTTAACCTTATTTATCGCAACATTGTTAAAATGGGATACATTATTACCGGTTCATTTATTATGGATCAACGTCGTAACTGATACGTTCCCAGCAATTGCTTTAGGTTTAGAGCCAGCTGAAAAAGATGTGATGAAACAAAAACCTCGTGGACGTAACTCTAACTTCTTCTCTGGTGGTGTCTTAAGCAGTATTATCTACCAAGGTATTTTAGAAGCGGGTATCACATTAGGCGTTTATTGGTCAGCTCTTAAATGGCCAGCCCACACAGCATTAGATGCTGCTCAAAAAGCGGCTGCAGCTGCTGATGGTCTTTCAATGGAACAAGCGATTTACAACTTACAACACGGTGATGCGTTAACAATGGCTTACGCTACTTTAGCCTTAATCCAATTGTTCCATGCCTTCAACGTGAAGTCAGTCCATGGTTCATTATTCAAAGTCGGTGCGTTTAGAAACAAAACATTTAACTACGCGGTTATCTTGTCATTTGTTTTATTAGCAGCAACGATTGTGATTCCAGGATTTAATGATTTATTCCAAGTAACTCACTTAGATACCTATCAATGGGTGATTGTGCTATGTGCGTCAATCTCAATTATCCCAATTGTTGAAATTGTGAAGTTCTTCCAACGTAAAGCATTAAATAAATAATTTCTTAAAAAGAAGTAGGAAATGTTACCTACTTCTTTTTTTATTGTAGATAAAAAGGTAAAATAAGACTATCAATAAAATGACAAGGAGAATTAATAATGAAACAGACAAATGTTGGTTTTTATGCACAAAAAATAAATAATGTAGTGGAAGTAACAGAACAAACAGGCGAGGCAATGAATCCTTTCTTTGAAATCGTTCGTCACGCAATCGATAACGGGACAGTAGCGGATATTACGGAAGAACAATATAAAGGGATTAAAGAAGCCTTTGGCACGGGTTTAGAAAACTATAAAAAATTAGCAGGCTTGCTAAAAGATCAAAAAGCTCCGATCAAAGTTATCGGTATTCATAAAAAGTTTGAAAAAACTTACGAAGATTATATCGTATCATGCCAAGCTATGATTGATTCCCTAGGTGCAACTCCAGCTGATTTAGATGTCGAAAAATTCAATCAATCGGAAGCACAACAAGATGAAGTGACTGAAACATTAGCCTTTTGCGTGCAACGATTAAGTAACCTGTTATTAAAATAAAGGCCGTTTATGAAAAAATTAGGTTATCGATGCTAAATAATAGACATCGAGATGAAAGTTTAGTATTATAAATACATAACCAACAACAACCTTTTTATTTTTCATTTTACTCCTCCAGAGTAAAATAACTCCTTTTTTCCACTACGAAAATTATCGTAGTGGTTTTTTTTGTTGAATAGTATTTAAAGATAAGGAGATGAGAAGATGAACGTTTTGTATTATGATGACTTAAAAGTTAAAAATTATCAGGTTTATTTATTAGTTAGCTCACGAGGTTGGGTCGCTATTAGTGCGTTTGACGAACCAAAAGATGCCTTTTTGTCCCGGTATGCAGCATATGATTGTCGCTTATCTAAACAAATCCTAGCGCCTTATCAGCGTGAACTAGCTGAGTATTTTGAAGGATCTCGTCAAATGTTTTCACTTCCGATTGACTTATTAGGAGAAGGGACAGCCTTTCAACTTGAAGTATGGCAAGCCCTTCAAGGAATTCCTTATGGTCACACAACTTCTTACAGTCAGATTGCTCAAATGATTAGACGTCCTAATGCAGTTCGTGCTGTGGGCACAGCTATTGGACATAACCCTTTAAGAATTGTAATTCCTTGTCATAGGGTGTTACGTTCAGATGGAGGCATGGGTGGGTATAACGGTGGTATTGAGATGAAAAGGACATTGCTAGCGCTTGAAGGTGTTAGATGTTAGAATAAGGTGATATTTTTGTGAAGCAATTGATAGTTAGTTGACCAACTAAAGGAGGGGAAATTCGTGCAGTGGCTTATTAATATTATGGCAGCGATTGTCATAGTAATCGTGGTATTATTAGTGTTAGCTGTAATTTGTGGGTGCGTAATGGCGCTATATGCCAAGATTAAGCACGGACAGCCTTTTTTCAAAACATGGTGGGCGAAATTTAAGTCCGTGTTCTTTGATTTGTTTTTAGAAGCATTGATTCCGTTTAATTGGTTTTAAACTAAATATAGTATCTTTGGCACTAGAAGCTTACCATAGGGGTAGGGTTTCTAGTGTTTTTTTTGTATAATAGAAGGTAATTAGGAGGGACGGTCATGAATCAAGCATTGAAAGAACGAATTATCGCTGAAAGTAAACAACTAGGTATTGATAAAATCGGTTTTACTGACGCCTCATCATTCGCACATTTAAAAACTAGTCTGGAAGAGCAAAAGGCTGCCGGACACACCACCGGATTTGAACACCCTATAATAGAAGAAAGACTCTATCCTGATAAGATTTTTGAACAACCACAGTCGATTATTTCAATTGCTTTAGCCTATCCAACGAAGATTAAGGAGAAACCTGGCATTACGCGTGGAGAACGTCGAGGAAGCTTTGCGCGCGCCTCGTGGGGCATTGACTACCACAATATTTTGCGCGATCGTATGAATAAGTTAATTACTTTTATTAAAGAAGTTGCAGAAGATGATACGGAGTTAACGTTTAAGCCAATGGTTGATACCGGTGAATTGATTGATGTTGCAGTAGCGCAACGAGCAGGGCTGGGATTTATCGGCAAAAATGGTTTACTTATTACGGAAGAATTTGGCTCGTACGTTTATCTAGGGGAAATCATTACGAATATCCCGTTTGAACCTGATACACCGATTGAGAATCAATGTGGCGAATGTACCAAATGTATCGATGCTTGTCCAACGGGCGCTTTATTAGGGGACGGTCGGATGAATGCCCAGTTATGTTTGTCCTATCAAACGCAAACGCGCGGTATGATGCCGGAAGAATTTCGTTCAAAAATTCGCACAGTCATTTACGGTTGCGATATTTGCCAGCAAGTGTGTCCGTTTAATAAAGGCAAAGATGCTCATTTTCATGAGGAAATGGAACCAGATCCGGAAGTGGTGACGCCGTTATTAAAACCATTACTGACCATTTCTAACAAAGAATTTAAAACAAAGTTTGGTTATTTAGCGGGTTCATGGCGTGGCAAAAAGCCTATTCAACGCAATGCCATCATTGCGCTAGGCAATGCACGTCAAAAATCAGCTTTACCAGATTTACTACAAGTGATTGAAGTCGATCCTCGTCCGGATATTCGCGCAACGGCTGTGTGGTCGGTCGGAAAAATTGTCGGAACTCAGCCTAATCCTGAGCTTTACGCCTTTTTTGAAGATTTATTAGCCGATGAGGAGGCACCAGAAATGATAGAAGAATTGACAAAAGTGATCAAAAAGTGGCAGTAATGCGATAAAAAGATTGATTCTTGTGGATAGATAGTCTAATATTAATAAGAATATATTGAGATGAAAGAGGTAAAATCTTGATGGGAGACAATAAAAAAAGACCCGTATTAATAGGTGTAACTGGTGGATCAGGTAGTGGAAAAACAAGTGTTAGTCGTAAATTGTTAGAAGCATTTACAGAAGAACACTCAATTGTGTTGTTTGAACAAGATTCTTACTACAAAGATCAAAGCCATTTAACGTTTGAAGAACGTTTAGAAACAAACTATGATCATCCATTAGCGTTCGACACTGATTTATTAATTGAGCACTTAAATAAATTGTTGAATTACGAAGCGATTGATAAACCGATTTACGATTACGATCGTCACACACGTAGTGAAAAGGTTGTGCATCAAGAACCTAAAGAAGTGATTATTATTGAAGGAATTTTAATTCTTGAAGATGAACGTTTACGTGACTTAATGGATATTAAAGTCTACGTGGATACTGAAGATGACATTCGTATCATCCGTCGTATTAAACGCGACATGGAAGAACGCGGACGTACATTAGATTCAGTCATCAATCAATATTTATCAGTTGTAAAACCAATGCATCACCAATTTATCGAACCAACCAAGAAATATGCGGATATTATCATCCCACAAGGTGGCGAAAATCAAGTAGCGGTTGACTTACTAACAACTAAAATCGCCACGATTATTGATAAAAAATAATGCAATAAAAACTCTAGCACTTATCTTGAAAAGTGTTGGAGTTTTTTTAATATAGTGTTAGATACTATTAAAAGCTTGCTCTATCAAGATGTCACAGATTGTGGCAGGCTGTTTTTATGCAATCAATCAAACACGCAACTGAAAATACGTTAAAATAAAGTAACGTCACAAAGGCGCGCAAGCATAAATTACCAAAGGACATTATGGTTAAATACAGGAGGGCAAGGATGGTCGCAATTGGTGAAAGAATAAAAAAATTTAGACAAGAAAAAGAATTAACGCAACAAGCATTAGCTGAAAAATTACATGTTTCAAGATCAGCTATTTCAAACTGGGAAATCGGTCGAAATTATCCAGATTTGGATGTGGTAATTTTACTAAGCGACGTACTGGCAGTCTCCTTAGATGATTTGTTAAGGGAGGACCAAGTGATGGTTAAAGAAGTGAGTCAGGAACAGAGAAAGAACAAGCAAAGAAAATGGCGACTACGAATGGTTTCAATTTTATTAGCAGTGTTTGTAGGTTTGACAGGATGGTTATGGTATCAAGAAGTAGGCAGTGTTCATCAGTACATTTCGCCAATTATGTCTACGAGAATAGCAATCAATTCAACCTCGAACGAAGAAACAATCGCTGTTTTTGAAGGCAAATCGTATTTAGAGTTTACTAATCGACGTTGGCAACAAACTTTAGTGAATGATGCGAGTAGTAGTGGATCAATGAACGTGGCGATTTATGATCAGCACAATCAAATGATAAAACAGTTTCTATTAGAAGCTGGTCAGGAACAAAAACTAGCGGAGTTAGAAAAGAATACACGTTATAAAGTTGTGATATCTGCCACTGAAGGTGATTATTGGCTCAATATTTATTAGTTAATCCTAACAAGCACTATTGATGAACTCGTTAATAGTGCTTGTTTTTTGATGTTTAGTGGCAATTAAGTACTCTAATATTACAACGAGGTAACGTAACTTCTGATTATGATACAAAGTAATTCTGTAATAAAGAAAGACACAAACTTGTAATATTTCGCTAAAAATCTTATTTTTCATCTTTTTTTTGTCGAATCAAGCAAAAAAATAAAAATAAATCACTTTTTTTTTGAAATATACGCGATGTTAAAAGGGTTTATAAATGAACGATTTCAAAAAACATCGGAAACGTTGATAGATAGCGGTTGATTCGTGGTTTTTAATGAGGTTATTTTTAGTAGATAGATCCTTAAATGACAGGAAATATTACATTTTGTCATATTTCTTCGCTTTTTGTTATTAATCTATTGATGTTTTGTAACATAAAAATGTTTTAATAGTTCTCGTGGCAAACGTCGAGCAACATTATGAGACGTAAATCAAATGCCCGAATAGAAGAGACAGTCAATCATGATTGTCAAAATCGAAGGAGAAATATTATTATGAAATTTTCTAAATTAGTTTTAGGTATGGCAGGATTAGTTACTTTTGGATTAGGGATGAATAGTGTTGACGCAGCAGAAGTTTCACATACAATCAAATCAGGTGAAACATTATCAACTATTGCGCAAGAGTACTTTGGTGATGCTTCTTACTATAATACAATTGCAGCGGCAAATAATATCGCTGATGCTAACATGATTTTTGTAGGTGAAACATTAGTATTTGATACTGAAGCTGGTTTTGTTCAAGCAGCTCCAGTTGCACAAGTTGAAGCAATTCAAACAGTTGTAGAATCACAACCTGTTCAAACAGCTCCAGTACAAGAAACGCAACCAGCAGCATCAAGCTACACTTCAAACGCTTCAGGTTCTGAAGCAGAAGCGAAGTCTTGGATTGCTTTTAAAGAGTCAACAAACAACTACAATGCTCGTAACGGTCAATATGTTGGTAAATATCAATTAACTGATAGCTATTTAAACGGTGACTACTCACCAGAAAACCAAGAACGTGTTGCTGATAACTATGTATCATCTCGTTATGGTTCATGGCAAGCAGCTAAAAACTTCTGGTTAGCTAACGGTTGGTACTAAGATAGGGAAAGTAAATAGTATAGAAACTGATTTCTGTAAAGGAATCAGTTTTTTTGATGTTTGAATGAAAATTATTTTTAATAATAATTGTTGAAAAAATAGTTTTCATGTATTATACTTTGTTTGTAAGCGCTTCTAATAGATGTGGAGGGAGTATAGTGATTAATTATGAAAATTATTTAGGGATGCATCAACCGCCTGAGGATTTTGATCTATTTTGGAAAGAAATATGTCAGCAGTTGGATGAAGTGTTACCTGAATATACATTAACAATTAAAAATGAAAAGTTACCATTTGTTGCGTGTTATGAGTTGGTTTTTAAGTCACACGACGATTCGTTAATTTATTCTAAGTTAGTTGTTCCAACAGGATTAGAGAAGTGTCCGTTAGTCATTAAGTTTCATGGCTATCAAGGTCAGTCATCTGATTGGTCAGAAGCATTCAAGTTTACGGCAGCAGGTATAGGTGTGGTAATGATGGATGTTAGGGGACAGTCTGGTTATTCTCACGATAATGGCATCCATAAATATAATACTGTTAAAGGTCAAATAGTAAGAGGGATGAAAGAAGGGGCTAATTCATTAGCCTATGTAGATATATACAAAGACGTTTATTTGCTCGTTAATGTAGTATCTCAATTATCATGGGTAGATATGGAACACGTCTATACCTGGGGAGAATCACAAGGTGGCGCATTAGCCTTAATCGCTGCTGCCTTATCTGATAAAGTAAAAAAAACATTTAGTGTCTATCCGTTTTTATCAGACTTTGGTCAAGTTATTAAAGTCGCTAATCAAACCGAACCTTATGATGAATTATTTAGATATTTCAAGTTTCATGACCCAATGTATGACAGTTACAACGAAGTAATATCAACGTTAGGATACATTGATGTTAAAAACTTTGCTCACCTAATTAAGGGCCAAGTTACCATGTTATGTGGGTTAAAAGATGAGATTTGTTTACCTGAAACACAGTATGCAATATATAATCGTTTAACAACATCGGATAAAGAAATGTTGGTTTTTCCCGAGTATGGTCATGAAGCAATCAATGTAAAGTACCCGGATAAAGTATTTGAATGGGCAGCGAATATAAAAATGGATTAGGAGTGGAAAAAATGGAAAGTGATGTGTTGAAAAAAATTAAAGGTGGTTTAATTGTTTCTTGCCAGGCGTTAAAGGAAGAACCGTTGCATAGTTCTTTTATTATGTCACGTATGGCGAAAGCAGCGGTTATGTCGGGGGCTATTGGAATTAGAGCAAATTCAGTTGTAGATATTCAAGCAATTAAAGATACGGTTTCAGTACCGGTGATTGGAATATTGAAAAATGTTTATGAAGGATGCAGTATTTTTATCACCCCAACACTAAAAGAGGTTAGAAGAATCTGTGCAACGGGAGCGGAAATTGTTGCAATGGATGCAACTACTAGATCTCGACCAAACGGGGAACAATTACCAGAAATCATCAAGGTAATTCGTGAAGAATACCCAACAACGTTACTAATGGCTGATTGTGCAACGTTAGAGGACGTTGAATATGCTTTGTCACTAGGTTTTGATATTATCGGCACAACGTTGTACGGCTATACTGAGGATACGCAAGGGTGTGATATTAGTGATGATGACTTTAAACACTTAAAAGACGTTTTAGAGATGGTTGATCGCCCAGTTATTGCTGAAGGGAAAATTGATACACCTGAAAAGGCAAAACGAGTGTTGGAATTAGGTTGTTGGAGTGTCGTGACTGGTGGGGCTATTACGCGACCACAAGAAATCGCTAAAAAATTTGTAGATGCTATAAATAATTAATAATTGGGGGTATCCTAATGGAAAATAGTATAGACTTAAAAAAAGAAAAGACTAAAAAGAAGTATAGAGGAATAGAAAATCCTTGGTCGGGTTATTTATTTATTGCACCACAACTTATTTTATTTTTATTGTTCATTCTTTATCCAGTAATTGAAGGATTTAGAATGAGTTTATTTCAATCGAATTATGTGAGTGAAACATTTGTTGGTTTAGATAATTACATTTATCTTTTTAAAGATCCTGTATTCTTAAAGTCCATTGCTAATACGATTTTCTTTGTGGTTGCGATAGTTGCATTAACCATTGCCTTTGGTTTATTTGTGGCAACAGCGGTTTTTGATAAAAGCGCAAAGTATGTCTCATTTATTCGTGGTAGTTTTTATTTACCAGTAATGGTTTCAATGGTTGTAATGAGTATGGTATGGAACTTTTTATTGAATCCAGCTAATGGTTTAATTGCCTATTTATTAGGCAACCTTGGTTTTGAAAACGTTAACTTATTAGGTGATAAATTTTGGGTTATGCCAGTGATTATTTTTGTGACATTTGTAGGAAATGTCGGACAGGCTATTATTTTGTATATTGCATCAATGATTGGAATTCCAGCTGATTATTTTGAAGCAGCTGAAATTGATGGAGCAACTAGATGGCAACGAATCACTAAGATTTTAATTCCTTTAGTAAAACCAACAACTTTATATTTAACGGTTATCAATATTATTGCGGTATTAAAGATTTTCGTTGTTATTCAATTATTAACAGGTGGCGGACCCAATAATTCATCTGTCACTATGATGTATTACTTATACCAAAATGCCTTTGTTTACAACAACACAGGTATCGCAGCAGCGGTTGGGGTCTTAATGTTTATCGTGGCGTTACTATTATCATTACCTCAATTTAAAACGTTTGGAAAACAAAAATAAGGAGAGCGGACAATGAAATTATTTAAGAAATTAGGACGAATGGAAAAATCCGACTTAATTGTTAATATTATCGTAACAATTTTAGCTATTTGTAGTTTGCTACCATTATTTTGGCTAGTTACTAATTCTTTTAAACCTTCTGCAGAAATCTATAAAATGCCGCCAGATATATTACCTAAATCACTTTACTTAGATAACTATAAGGAGTTATTTAGTAATCAACCTGCCTTACGTTGGACTTTTAATAGCTTTTTAGTTTCTTTTGTAACGACGGGATTAAGTGTTATTTTATCTGCAGCAGCAGCTTATGCGTTTGCTAAGTTGAAATTTAAAGGAAAAAACATTATCTTTGCGATATTTATTGCTTCTTTAATGATTCCTAAAGAAACATTTATTGTGCCACTGTTTAAAATTATTGTCGCGTTTGATTGGGTAGATACCTATCAAGCTCTAATTGTGCCTAACTTAGCAACCTGTTTCGGGGTGTTCATGCTTAAATCTTTCTTCGAAACGATACCTGATTCAATTCGTGAGTCAGCTAAATTAGATGGGGCTAATGAGTTTACTATTTTCTTCAAACTGATGTTACCGATTGCTAAGCCAGGTATTGGGGCGTTATTCATTCTAAATTTCGTTACATTCTGGAATGATTATATGTGGCAATTACTAATGGCACGTAGCAAAGGAATGAATACGCTTACGGTTGGTGTCGCTGGTTTAATGCAAGAAATCAGTCCTAACATGGGATTAAAAGTTGCTGGTGCGGCTATTGCAGCAATGCCAATGATTGTTATTTTTGTACTGTTCCAAAAATACTTTACTAAAGGAATTACAGCGGGTGCTGTGAAAGAATAATAGGAGGGAACTAAACATGAAGTTAAGCAAAAAAATTTTGGTAGGAGCATTATTATCTAGTAGTTTATTGGTCGCAGCAGGATGTGGGAAATCAGGTTCATCTGACAAAGGAGATGATGAAAAAGTAGCGGTAGAGGTTTGGTTAACACCACAATGGAAAGGGGTTTACAGCGCTGATGAAGATGGAGCAGATTATGATAGCTTCTTCAAAGCAGCTGCTGAAAAATATGAAAAAGAAAACCCTAATGTTGATATTAGTGTACAAGTTATTCCAGGTGAACAACGCTCAGATAAATTAAGTGTTGCGATTCAAACGAAACAATTACCAGATATTTTCTTCGATTCAAGTTTTGCTTTGAGCGAATACGCTCATATGGGTGTTTTAGAACCTTTAACTGATATTATTGATGATCAGACGAAGAGCGATATTTCTGATGCGATTTGGGATAATGTGACGATTGGTGATGATGTGTACTTCTATCCATTTGGGCATAACCCAGGTACATTAGTCTATAATGCTGATATGTTCAAGGCAGCAGGACTGGATCAGTATATTGGTGATGAGCATGCCATTGCTAATTGGACTCCTGAAGATTTACAAGTCATTACTAAAAAATTAAAAGAAGCAAATCCAGATATTGCACCAATGGGCTTGTTTGCTAAAAATAACCAAGGAGATACTTGGAACATGTCATACTTACGTATGTTTGGTAATGAGTTCTTCGGTGAAGACGGTAAGATTGTATTAAACGATGCATCAGGGGTTAAAGCGTTAAATTACATCGACCAATTAAGAAAAGATGGGTTAACAACAGCAGGTGCTGAAACGTTAACAAGTAACGATGTCAATGCGATGTTCCAAAATCAGCAAGTGGCAATCAGCTTTACTAATAGTGTTTTATTAAACGGTGTCTTGGCTGACATGGAAAATGGAAAAGTTCAAAAGTTTGATGCTCGTCTAGCAAATATTCCAGGTGAAACTAACCCAATTTCCTTCACTTATGTGACAAGTTCGGTTGTCTTCAACACAGGTGATGATGCTCGTACTAAAGCAGCTAAGGATTTTGTTAAATTCTTCTCTTCAGATGAAGAATTAGTAATGGCTTCTAAAAATACATTACCGGTTAGAGAATCTGTGATTTCTCAATTAACAGCTGAAATGCCTTACTTAGCAGCTTATAACGAAAATTCTGAATACTTAATTAATTTCTCAAATAATACACCAGGTTATGCTGAAATTAGAAATGCATTATTCCCAGAATTACAAGCCTTATTCACTGGCGATAAAACAGTTGAACAAGCGTTAGAATCATTTGAAACAAATGGTAATCGTATTATTGAAGAAAATCAGAAAAAATCAGTAATTGTAAATAAATAAAGTTAAGCGATGAAGGAAAACGCCAATCCTTTGAAGTTGTTCTTTCATCGCGTTTCTTTTAAAAAAGAGGGATGTTAATGGATAGATACTTTGTAAAAGACCATCATACTTTAGAAAAGTTGGCACACTTTTGGCCAAAGATTGTCGAACTTATTGAAGAAATTAAAGTAGGTCATTATTCAAATGGATCGCATGAGTTGTCTGAAGGATTAACGATGAATATATTTGGTTATGAAACAAATAATCAAGAGGAAAGGTTGTTTGAAGTCCATCAAGAAAATATAGACATTCATGTAGTGTTAGCTGGGATGGAACAAGTTCAGTTGTTAATGCCGGGTAATTATGCTGAAGTTGTTTATGATTTATCAACGGACTCGGCTACCTTCCAAGAAGTAAGTGACGAAAAAATCTCGTGTGTTATTGGTGATATCTTGGTAATCGATACCGAAATTGCTCATAAAACAGGCATCATGCTGGAAGAAAAACAAGCAATAAAAAAAGTAGTATTTAAATTAAAGGTGTAGGTGAAAGTTAATGGAAAATATATTATGCATCGACATAGGTGGGACATCTATTAAGTATGCAATATATAACGATCAAGGACAAGAAGTGAGAAAATTTCCTGCTAAGGATACCAATGCCAAAGAGCGTTTAATTATTGAAACTATCAAAGAATTGACGGATGAGGTTGTCGCTGAATATTCACTTTCGGGAGTAGCAATTTCTAGTGCAGGGGTTATTGATTCTGAAAAAGGTGAAGTAATCTATTCTGGTTACACTATTCCTAATTATATGGGAACTAATTTTAAACAATTTTTCAAGGAACAGTATGCATTGGATTGTGAAATTGAAAATGACGTGAATGCGGCTTGTTTAGCGGAATACTATGCAGGAGCTGCTCGTAATGCTCAAAGTGTAGTTTGCTTAACAATCGGAACAGGTGTCGGTGGTGCTTTAATGATTGATGGGCATCTAGTTCATGGTAAAGGCAATACGGCTGGTGAGATTGGTTATATGTTAATTGGTGATCGTTATTTCCAAGATGTCTCATCGACGACTTTTTTGGTGGAATACATTAATCAAATCCAAGACGAAACACATTATCAAAATGGCATGGAAATTTTTGAAGGATATAAAAACGGTGATATTCACTGTGAGGATGCTATACTAACATTAATCAATAATTTGAGTGTAGGTTTAGTGAATATTATGTATCTGATTAATCCTGAGGTTATTGCATTAGGTGGAGGTATTATGGAGCAAAAAGAATTGTTACAGCCTCTTATCGAAGAAGCAATTCAGAATAAATTAATTTCCGAAATGTTTAATAAAACCGAGATTAAATTTGCAGAAAATAAAAATAGTGCGGGATTGATAGGAGCATTTCACCATTACATTCATCAAAGATAAGGTAGTGTGATTAGGATGAATATTTTACAGATAATAGAAAATAAGTATTTAGATTTTTCAATTAAAGAGAAGAAAATTGCGGATTATTTACTACAGAATGCAGAAGAGGTTAAAAACATCAATATATCAGTTTTAGCGAAAGAAACAGGTTCTTCGCCTGCCACAATAACACGTTTTTCAAAAAAAGTAGGAGTCGATAGTTTTGTTGAATTAAAAATGTTGTTGAATTCCCATAAGGTTGAAGATAGCAATGCGGAAACTATCAATGAAACGGAAATCGCTAATGAAATATTGAAATATTACACCAAAGTAATTGAAGAAACTAAAGCTAGAGTGGACTATAAAAAATTGGAAGAAGCGGTTAATTTAATTAGAGGAGCACGTAATGTATATATATATGGTCTAGGGAATTCCGGTCTAACTGCCCAAGAATTCAGTTACCGATTGATGAGGATGGGTCTGAGTGCTAAGGAAATCGTAGATCCTCATATTATGCTAATGAATGATGCCATAATTGAGTCAACAGATGTTATTATTGTTATTTCGTCTTCGGGAGAAACCCCTGAAATCATCAAAGCGTTAACTAATACTAATAGTAGTAAAAGTAAAATTATTTCATTAACGAGTTTTTCAAAGAGTACCTTAGCTGATATTAGTGACATAGTATTACTGTCATATTATAGTCGTTTTATTAACAATGAGCGTTTTGTTAATTCCCAATTCGCGACTATTTATGTGGTAGATATTATTACGACATTACTATTGGATATTCCAGAATATAGAGAAAAAATGAATAAAACAATTGAAGTTGTTACTAAATAGGAGGATTCAAAAATGAGAACTTTAGACAAATACCAAGGTGTTATTCCAGCATTTTATGCATGTTACGATAAAGAAGGTAAGATTGACGGTGGTGCTGTTGAAAAGCTAGCTAACTACTATCTTGAAGTAGGTGTTAAAGGTCTTTATGTTGGCGGTAGTTCAGGGGAATGCATTTATCAAAATGTAGAAGAACGTAAAGAAGTATTAGAGCATGTTATGGAAGCTGTAGGAGGAAAAATGACAATTATCGCTCATGTAGCAGCACCTTCAACTGATCAAAGTGTTGAATTAGCCAAACATGCGGCTACTTTAGGAGTAGATGCTTTAGCGGCGATTCCTCCTTTATACTATGGTTTAAATGAAGCAGCGATTGAACAATATTGGACAAAAATTGCGACGGCTACAGATTTAGATTTTATCATCTATAATATTCCTCAAACGACAGGTTATGCTTTAAGCTTAAACTTGTTAGAAAAAATGTTGAAATTAGATCAAGTCATTGGTGTTAAAAATTCTTCAATGCCAGTCATGGACATCAATGTTTTCAGAAATAATCAAGTCAAAGATATCATCGTTTTCAATGGTCCAGACGAACAATTTATTGGAGGACGTGCAATGGGTGCGCAAGCTGGAATCGGTGGTACATACGGTGCGATGCCTAAATTATTCTTACAGTTAAATCATTTGTTTGAAGAAGGTAAATTAGAAGAAGCGTATAATTTACAAAATAAAATTAATGAAATTATTTTTGCGTTACAATCTGGTGAAGGCCACATGTATGCTATCATTAAAGGAGTGTTGCGTCTAAGAGGAATTGATATCGGAGAAGTAAGACAACCATTTCTACCAGCATCAGCTAGTGACCAAGCGTTAATTGAATCTGTATATCAAACAATTATTGAATTAGAAGATTAATAAAAATAGTTAAAAGGCCAGAGAATTATGAATGATTCTCTGGCCTTTTATTATTTGGGAATACTTCGCTCTTATGATTAGCCAAATAACCACGCTTCTGAGACCTCGTCAATTGTTTAAACGCATATTCCGCCTGCATGGCTGGTGACTTTTCGGAAAATTTCTCCAAGTGAATCATCCGCATCGGCTGGCGTTTAGCTAGACGGGTATATTTCGCACCGGTCCCGTTGTTGTGTTGTTGCAAGCGTCTAACTGGATCGGTTGTATAACCAGCGTAAAAGGTTTGATCGGCACATTCCAGGACATAAAAGTAGTGTTCGCTACTCGCCATGCAAAATCGCCTCGATTTCAGGTAAATACTGATTATCGTCACCATAAACATAAAGTGGCGGTAAAATTTTTAAGCCCCCAGGTTTGCCGTGGTGGATACCTTCGATTAATAAGGTATTCGCTTCACGTCCGACTTTTGGATAGACCAACTGCATGCGTTTAGGTTCTAAGTGATAATGCTGCATAACCGCTAAAATTTCAGTTAAACGTTCTGGACGATGAACCATCGAAAAACGTCCGTTCATTTTTAAAAGACCGGCTGACATTTTAATGACTTCTTCTAAGTTGGTATGTAGTTCATGTCTAGCAATGGCTAAATGCGGATTAGGGTTTTTTACGTTAGTTGGTAATTCTTTGAAATAAGGTGGATTACACACAACACAATCTACTGTATCTTTACGGACGAGTTGATTGGTTTCTTTCAAATCGATGTTTAAAACTGACAGTTGTTCTTCTAAATTATTCAGTTGAATACTTCGACGTGCCATATCAGCTAAGCGTTCTTGCAATTCAACACCAATAATTTGTGCCTGCGTCTTGCGACTAATGAACAGGCCCACCGCCCCGTTGCCAGAACATAAGTCGACAATCAATCCACGTTTAGGAATACGGGCAAAATGAGCTAATAACACGGCATCTAATGAAAAAGAAAACACGTCTGAACTTTGAATAATTTGAATATTTTGCGCCGATAATTGGTCAATGCGCTCATTGTCATAAATAATTGGTTCCATAAAATCTCTCCATTGTATAATAAGTAGTATTATATCATGAATTTGATGGTGACGGACCTGAATAGAATAAAATGTCGCGTATCTAAAGTTATGGTAAAATAAACGTAATGAAATTAAAAAGTGAGGAATGAATATGTTTTTTAAAGTGGTACGTGCAATCGCTAAAGGCGCATTGTTTATTATTAACGGACGCGCGGATTATCAACAAACGGATAAATTGCCAGAAGGTAACTACGTGCTGGTTGGCCCACACCGTACATGGTGGGATCCTGTCTATTTTGCGATAGGAGCAGCACCAAAAGAATTTTCTTTCATGGCTAAAGAAGAGTTATTTAAAAATCCCATTTTAAAATGGATTTTAGTGAAGGCTAACGCCTTTCCGGTGAATCGCGATAATCCCGGACCAAGCGTTATCAAAAAACCAGTGAAATTATTAAAGAGTACGGATTTAAGTTTGATTATGTTTCCAAGTGGCACACGTCATTCTGAAGAATTAAAAGGTGGCGCTGCGCTGATTGCAAAAATGGCGAAGGTGCCGATTGTACCAGTAGTTTATCAAGGGCCAGTGACGCTAGGTGGTTTATTCAAACGTAAGAAAGTGATTTTACGTTTTGGTGAGCCGATTGATGTGTCAGACATTAAAAAGCTAGATCAAGCAGGTATTTCAGAAGTTGAACGTCGCATGAGTACCGCATTTGCGCAGTTGGACCAAGAAATTAATCCAGCTTTTAAATATATTCCTAAGAAAAAAGACAACGAATAATCTAAATAAAATTTAGAGGTTAAGGTGATAAACATGGAGGAAAATCTCAGAGAACAATTAGTATTACGACAGTTGGATGAAGAACATATTCAACAGTTTAATGAATTATTGGCGTACGTTTTTCAAATTACGGATGCTGATATCGAAGAGAGTGGCTTTGCGAATAAGCGAGAATTCATTAAGTCTAAACAGCCGATTTTAGAGTTGTCCAAAGTTTTTGGTTGGTTTGATGACGATGAATTAGTCTCGCAAATTGCCATTTATCCGTGTGAGGTCAATATTCACGGCACGATTTATCAAATGGGGGGTGTGACTGGTGTGGGCACTTATCCTGAGTATGCTAGTCACGGCTTAATGCAACGTTTAATCATGTTGGCGCTTGAGAAAATGCGTGAAGATGGTCAGTGGATTTCGTATTTGTATCCTTATAATATTCCTTACTATCGCCGTAAGGGTTGGGAAATTATGTCGGACAAATTAAGTTTTGATATTAAAGATACTCAGTTGCCAAAAACAACAGCTCCTCCAGGCTATGTGGAACGACAAGAGGTAGCGCATCCTGATGTGTATGAAGTATATGAAGCGTTCGCGCGTCAGCATCACGGGGCAATGTTGCGCAGTGATTTTAACTGGGAAGAATATTGGCGTTATGAAAATCAAGATGAGCGGACCGCTGCGATTTATTACGGTGCTAACCAGCAGCCACTAGGCGTGTTATTCTATTGGATTGCCGAAGATGTTTTTCACGTTAAAGAGATGTTTACCTTGAACGAAGAAGCACGCCAAGGTCTGTGGCATTTTATCAATGCGCATTTTTCAATGGTAGACCGTGTAGAAGGTGACATTTACAAAAATGAACCACTAGCGTTTTTACTGGATGATAGTCAAATTAAAGAGACGATTGAGCCGTATTATATGGCCCGAATTGTTGATGTAGCGGAATTTTTAAGAGAATTTCCGTATGCAGGGACGGCGAAACCATTTCATTTTGAGATTACTGATCCAGTTGCTAAATGGAATAACGGGATTTTTTCTTTAAGCTGGGATGAAGACGATCAAGTGCAAATCGGTGATGAACCAATCGGCGCAGCAGTTAAAATTGATATTCAAACATTGACCTGTTTATTTATGAATTATCGTCGTCCTGCTTATTTACACCGTATTGAACGCATTGATACGGATAAAGAAACCGTACGGAGTTTAGAACGTATTATTCCTGATATGCCCGCCTATTTTAGCGATTACTTCTAAGCGTTAAATACCATTTTTTTATGAAATATGGTATAATAATTTAGTTGAAACAAACAAATATTTAAATAAAACAAGGTTGGGTAGATTACTTTCAAGGATTTCTTTTCTAGGGCGAGAAAAGGAGGAAGTCGTCTACCCTTTTTTGTTTGTGAAAGTATAGAAAGGGTGAAAGTATGTCATTTTTATTAGTGATAAGTTTGATTTTAATTATAACAAAAGTTATGGAACATCTAGCAGTGAAACTATCGTTGCCATCAGTGGTTGGAAGTTTAATGGTCGGAATCTTGTTGGGACCAGCTGTGCTAGGTATTGTACAAGAGAGCGAAGGGATTAGTTTACTGTCGCATATAGGGGTCATTTTATTAATGTTTTTAGCTGGGATTGAAAGTGATTTTAATCGTTTGAAAAAATATTTGAAACCGTCAGTGGCGGTAGCAATACTTGGTATTATTATGCCGATGGTGATGTTTTATCTGACATCATTATTATTTGGCTTTGGTAGTAAAGAAGGATTATTTATAAGTTTAATTTTTAGTGCTACTTCATTAAGTATTACCATTCAAGTGTTAAAAGAATTGAATTACGTTCAAACAAGAGAAGGCTCAGTTGTTGTGGGAGCGGCGTTACTAGACGATATTATGGTCGTGATTTTATTAAATATTGTCATGAGTTTATTAACACCTGGTGTTGGCTTAGCTCAAGTCGGCCAATTGTTATTAGCAACTGTTTTATTCTTTGTAGGGGTGTTCTTATTCCAACGCTTCTTATTACCAATTATCTTGAAAATTTATGACAAAGTTAGCGTTCCTGAGAAAAATTTAGCTTTCGGTTTGGCACTAGCATTCTTATTTAGCTTCATCGCTGAAACCTTAGGCATGTCAGATATTATTGGGGCATTCTTTGCAGGTATCATGTTATCGCAAACAGAAGTCGGACATGAAATTGAAGGGAAAATTGAGCAAATCAATACGGCGTTATTTGCGCCTGTTTTCTTTGTAAGTATTGGTTTAGATTTATCTTTCCATGGTTTAGGAAAATATTGGTATTTAATTATTATCTTTAGTATTTTAGCTGTGTTATCTAAATATATCGGTGGTTTCTTTGGTGCTAAGTTTGATGGCTTTGACCGTAAGAGTGCCGCAATTATTGGTGCTAGTATGATTTCACGTGGTGAGATGGCTCTTATTCTAGTCTCATTAGGCTTGAAACAAGCGATTATTTCAGAAAGTTTGTACGCATTAATTGTCTTAGTCGTCATTATTAGTACTGTTGCAGCACCAATTCTATTAAAACAAGCAGTTGTAACAAAACAAAAGAGCATGGCAAAAGAACGTTTATAAAAAATCAAAAGGAGTGTGACTTTTATCGTCGCACTCCTTTTTTCTATCTATTGATCGCTATTATTTTGTTGTAGCGCTGATTGATCGATGCTTAATTCAACAGTAGTTGTTTTCTTATCTTTGCCACGGTAGTAAGTCACCTTAATCTTATCACCAACTTTTTTGTTGTAAAGAATAGATTGTAAGTCACTAGCTGATTCAATGGCTTCACCGTCGATATCGACAATCACATCGTATTGCTGTAAACCAGCTTTTTCAGCAGGTGTTGCATTTTGAACCGTAATAACCGCCACACCAGCAGTTACCTCATCAGTTAAATTCAAGATTTGGCTACGTTGTTGTGAGCTAATATTCGCTAAATCGTACATGGTTACACCAAGTGCAGGACGTGTTACTTTTCCGTCTTTTTCTAATTGGTTAATGATATTCACCACATCGTTACTTGGAATAGCAAAGCCCATTCCTTCTGCGGAAACACCGGAATTTGATGAGGCAATTTTAACAGAATTAATACCGATAACTTGGCCAGCAGCATTAACTAAAGCCCCACCTGAGTTACCTGGGTTGATAGCAGCATCTGTTTGAATTGCGTTAATGTTAACAGGCTCATTGTCGTCATTGGTGTTTTGAATACTGCGGTTTTTAGCAGAAATAATTCCTTGGGTAACGGAACTTGCATACTCAGTACCTAGTGGAGAGCCAATCGCAATCGCAGGTTCACCGACTTTAATCGCATCAGAGTCACCAAATTCAGCAACTGTTTTTACGTTTTTACTATTGATTTTGATGACAGCTAAGTCAGTGTAAGAGTCGCGTCCAACTAGTTCACCTTTGACAGTCGTACCATCGCTAAATAAAATCTCTAATGCATCCGAACCTGAAACCACGTGGTTATTGGTGACGATATAGGCATTATCCCCATCTTTGCGGTAAATAACGCCGCTACCTTCACTAGTCGTTTGTAAATCATCTTTGTCATTATCTGAAGATTGTGTGCTACCGCCACCGAATAGACCCCCAAATGGATCGTTGCTAGTTTGTTGCTTTTGTAAATTAATCACTGAAACAACTGCATCTTGTACTTTAGAGACGGCTTTTGTTGTATCGCTTTTAACATCATAGTTGATTGTACTTACTTGCGTGTTGCCTTTGTTTTCAACAACAGAGTTAGTGGAATCGTTAGTGACTAATTGCGCTCCACCAAAAACTAGACCACCACCTAAAATACCACCGGCTAAACTTACGCCGAATCGTTTTAACAAACTAGATTTTTTCTGATTATTAAATTCTTGATGTTCTTGTTCCATAATTATCTAACCCCCAAAACATTTTAATTTATACGTCTATTATACTCTAGTAACTTAAACGGAGCTTAAATAGATTCCTTACTTATAATTTTACTCTTAATTTTAAAAAATGGGTATCCACAATGCTTTATTTTTACCCCAAAATTTAATCTGTGGGCAAGAAATGTACACTTATCCACAAATCCACAGAAGTTATCAACAGGAACGCATGTTTTGTGGAATGTGTATAACTATTTGTTCATAAAAAAGCTATAATAGGAATTTAAACAAGTACCAATTTTATTTTTGTGGATAAGTTTGTGCATAAAGAAGTTTTAAATTTTTTATCATATTTTTTTGAAAATATATTTATTATCCACAAAAAATATCCACAGAACATTTGTTTTGTGGATTGTGCATAACTTGCTGTTCGTAAAAAGATAAAACCAAGTATTTAAACAATCGTGACTCTTTAATCTGTGCATAACTATGTGGATAAGTGTGGAAAAACAAAATGTGCTATACTAGGTGAGTGAATAAACAAGTAAGTGAGGAATAAACATGAAAGTAACCATTATCGGTGTGGGGAAATTAAAAGAGAAGTATTTAAAGCAGGGAATTGCTGAATATGCGAAACGCTTGGGTAAATACACCAAGTTTGAGATTATTGAAGTTCCTGATGAACAAGCCCCTGAAAATTTAAGTGAAGCCGAAATGCTACAAGTGAAGCAAAAAGAAGGCGAACGTATTTTAAGTAAAATAAAAGACACGGATTATGTATATGCCTTAGTCATTCAAGGCAAGTTAATTTCATCTGAAAATTTAGCAAAAACGATGGAAAATGCAACTATACAAGGAAAAAGTCATTTAGTCTTTGTCATTGGTGGCTCCCTTGGTTTATCGGATGAAGTAGTTAAACGTAGTAATGAACAGATTTCATTTGGTCGCATCACCTTACCTCATCAATTAATGCGTTTAGTGTTGAGTGAACAAGTGTATCGTGGCTTTAGAATTATGAATGGGCATGCGTATCATAAGTAAATTTAGTTAAGGGAGATAATTAAAATGAATAAAGTTGAATATTTAGCTAAAACTTTCTCGCGCACAAAGCGGAAGGATTATGAAAATTATGTTCTTAATGCATTATGGCATAAAATAGATTATTTAAATATCAGACCTGTCACTCAACAGTATGTAAAAGGTGATGATCATTCATATTATCTTATTGATTTATATTTTCCTCAAATAAATTTAGGTGTAGAAGTGGACGAAGCTTTTCATAAAAATAATCGTGAAAAAGATATTAAAAGAGAATTAACTATTGAAGAAAAATTGTCTTCAATTAGAGATGAAAATCGTTTTCAATTGCTAAGAATAGATGCGACTTTACCTTTAGAAGAATTAACTAATAGAATTGAATTTATTGCTAAGGAGATTAAACAAAAAATAGCTGAGAAAGAGATAATGCAATGGGATACGGATATATCCATTCAAGACCAGATAAAAGCAAAAGGTTATCTTTCTATTGATGATTTTTATCGTTTCAAGCGTATTAAAGATGTTGCTAATCAGTTGTTTTTTAAGGATTATAAGGGGTATCAAAAAGCCTCATTTTCTGTTAAAACTAGTAATCAGTTAGCAAAAGTTTGGTTCCCTACTATTTCTACAAAGGATAAAAAAGAACATAGTGAATGGTTAAACTATTTAAATGAAGATTGGAGTATTATTACTGAAAATAATATCCGCAAAGATGAAAAAGTAATGGACCACAGTTTAGGGGAAATCAGAATAGTGTTTGCAAAAATTAAAAATAATTTTGGGCTTTTTAGCTATCGTTATATAGGAAATTTTAAGTTAGTTGAAATTTCAGAGGATAACAAATTACGTATTTATAAAAAAGTAAGTGATAATTTGTACATTAATTATGATAAGAAAGAAATATTCTTATAAAGAATAGCAGTTTTTTGAAATTTACTAATGACGATTATATGATATGAAATATATAGTTAAGATATATATAGGATGTGACGAATTAACGTCACATCTTTTTTTGATTAAAAGGTCATTAAGAATCCTTGCTTAATCGCAATCTAAGGTGTTTAATTAGGGGATTTTGTGTTTTAATTAGAATGATAATAAAAGACGACGTTCGAGCGAGCAACTATTAAAAGTTGTGAAGTGGAAGGAGCAGCAAGATGGCAGAAGAAGTGTCACGAATTGGGAAGAAAGAAACCAAGGTTATTAACTACAAAAGTTGTTTTGATGTCATTGGTCCGATAATGATTGGTCCATCAAGTTCACATACAGCCGGTGCTATTATGATAGGTCGCGTGGCGAATTTATTATTTCAGGGAAAGCCTAAACGTGCGATTGTAAAATATTATGAATCATTTGCGCAGACGCATAAAGGTCATGGTACTGATTATGCGATTGCTAGTGGTATTTTAGGTTTTTCGGCTGCGGATGAACGCGTACCGCATGCGTTAAAAATTGCCAAAGAAGAAGGCATTGCGATTGAATTTATTGAGATACCTGGAGATAGTCCTGTCTATCATGCAAATACCGCGTGCATTACGTTACAAGATGATGAGCATGAAGTACATATTACCGGGATTTCAATCGGTGGTGGAACCATCGAAATTAAGTACATTGAAATTGAAGGGTTTGCGATTGAGCCTCAGGGACAGTTGCCAATGCTACTTGTATTAACGGGAAATAGCCATGTGAAATCGTATATGGAAGATTTTTTAATTGGCCATCATATTAAAATTACGACGATTACACGTTATCAAAATGAAGAAAATCGTTATTTGTTTGTGTATGATTTGGATTCGCCCTTATCGGATGAATTACGCGCAGAGATTGTTGCAATGGGTGATCCGTCACGCTTAATTGTGTTGTAGTCGGGAGGTTATTATGTATTTATCAATTGAAGCATTTATTCAAGAAGCTGAAAAAACTGGCAAACGTTTGTCTGATTTGATGATAGAACAAGAAATGGTACAGAGCCAAATGAGTTACGAGGAAATTTGGCAACTAATGGAGCTGAATTTAGAAACAATGGAAGCCGCAGTTAAGGCAGCGACTGAAGGTGAAGGGGTCTTTTCACCAACCGGATTGACGGGTGGCGATGCGATTAAATTGAAGAAATATCGCGAAGGCGGCAAAACATTATCAGGAGACCGTATGTTACAAGGGGTCCAAAGTGCGCTGGGGACAAATGAGGTTAATGCAGCAATGGGCGTGATTTGTGCAACGCCAACAGCCGGTGCTAGTGGCACATTACCGGGTGTGCTGTTTTCGATTAAAGACAGTCTAGACTTATCACGTGAAGAGATGATTCGCTTTTTATTTACAGCCGGACTATTTGGATTAGTTGTGGCTAATAATGCGATGATAGCCGGTGCTGTAGGTGGTTGTCAGGCCGAAGTTGGGAGTGCCTCAGCTATGGCAGCCGCGGCAGCAGTTGAAGTGGCAGGTGGAACGCCCCGTCAATCAGCCGATGCCTTTGGAACAGCGTTAGGTAACTTGTTGGGGTTAGTGTGTGATCCAGTAGCTGGATTAGTCGAAATTCCGTGCGTGAAACGTAATGCGATTGGAGCAGGTAATGCTTTAATTGCCGCTGATATGGCTTTAGCCGGCATTGAAAACAAAATTCCAGCTGATGAAGTGGTTGAAGCGATGCGTCAAATAGGCGTGAGCATGCCACGTGAATTACGTGAAACGGGGATAGGCGGATTAGCGGGTTCGGAAACAGGTAAACGGATGAAAAAAGAAATTTTTGGTGAATAGAAATAAGTTGGTCTTGAAGACGTGATTCATTGTGAATCCGTCTTTTTTCTTATTGCTCTATTATTAGGTTTCGTTTTGGTGTTATGGTACAATGAAGAAAACTGTTATAGTGAAGATGTTAGTTTGTATATAAGTGATAAAACAGGAGGTTAGAGATGACAAGTAAACACGATCAAATATTGGCATATGTGGAAAATCTTCCTGTTGGGGAAAGAATTTCTGTAAGAGGAATTGCTAAGAACCTAGAAGTGAGTGAAGGAACGGCTTACCGCGCGATTAAAGCCGCCGAAAATCAGGGGATTGTCTCCACTATTGAGCGCGTTGGGACCATTCGTATTGAACAAAAAAACCAAGGGAATATTGAGAAATTAACCTTTAAAGAACTAGCGAAAGTCATTGAAGGTAGTGTTTTGGGTGGAAAAGATGGTTTAGATAAAACACTAGTTAAATTTGTTATTGGTGCGATGAAACCAGATTCGATGGACCGCTATGTCACACCAGATTCATTAATGATTGTCGGGAACCGTAAAGAAGTACAAGAATTAGCATTGAGAAAAGGTGCAGCGGTTTTAGTAACTGGGGGCTTTGATATTTCGGATGATATTTTAGCTTTAGCTGATGAAGTGGCAATGCCAGTTTTAAGCACCACGTATGATACCTTTACCGTTGCGACAATGATTAACCGCGTGATTAGTGACCAAATGATTCGTAAAGAAATATTATCAGTCGGCGATATTTATACCAAACTTTCTCTAACGAACTTTTTATTTCATACGGATACAGTCGAAGACTATGAGAAAAAATCACAAGAAACCGGTCACTCACGTTTCCCAGTTGTTAATAAAAGCATGCGTGTTTTAGGAGTCGTGACGGCTAAAGATGTCATCGGGAAAGCACCCAATCAACTAATTGAAAAAGTGATGACGCGTGAAATCAACAACGCTAAATTACATATGAGTGTCGCTAGTATTGGTCATTTAATGATTTGGGACGGGATTGAAATGATGCCCGTGGTCGAAGATGATTTGCGCCTAGTTGGAATTATTTCGCGCCGTGATATTATGAAAGCTATGCAGATGGCACAGCGCCAACCGCAAGTCGCTAACACGATTGCCGATCAAATTGTTGAGGGGATTACGGATATTACCCAAGATGATGATGAAATGATTTTTGGTGTCAATGTCTCACCTCAAATGGTGGATAATGTCGGGGCGTTGTCTTATGGTGTCTTAAGTGAGATGATTGTCAGTGTTGCCAGAAGAATGTTGCAAGTTCAACATAAGCGCAACTTAATTGTCGAGCAAATGTCACTATACTATTTCCGCATGATTCAAATTGAGAGTCAAATTGAAATTAGACCGCGTATTTTAGAAGTGGGTCGTCGTACGGCCAAAATTGATATCGAAGTCTATTTAGATAAAACCATTGTGGCTAAAGCAATTCTCGATTGTCAGTTAATGGGTAAATCATAGAAAGCAGGTTTTTTGATGATACAACAAGAAATTTTAGAAGCGATTAAACAATATGAAACCATAGTGATTCACCGTCATGAACGTCCAGATCCAGATGCGTTAGGCTCACAAGGTGGTTTAGCAGAAATTATTAAAGCCTCTTTTCCTGAGAAAAAAGTTTATTTAGTCGGGGAAGATGTGGCGAATTTACTTTATTTAAATAAAATGGATGGGGTCACCGATGAGGTTTATCAGGGAGCGTTAGTCATCGTGACAGACACCGCCAATAGTCCGCGTATTGATGATAAACGTTACGTACTAGGAGATAAATTAATCAAAATTGACCACCATCCAAATGATGAACCTTATGGTGATTTAGTTTGGGTGAACACTGGCGCAAGTAGCTGTAGTGAAATTATTTATGATTTCTATGCGCAGTTTGCGGATGAATTAACGTTGACCGATGAAGGCGCGCGTTTATTATATGCAGGAATTGTCGGTGATACTGGTCGTTTCATGTATCCAGCGTCAACCGCCCATACGTTAGAAGTTGCGTCAAAATTACGCCAATACGATTTCGATGCAATTGCCATTCATCGTCACATGGATGAAATGGATGAAAAAGTCGCGAAACTAATGGGCTATGTGTTAGCCAATATCGATTCAGATGGTGAAGGAACGGCCAAAGTCGTGATTCCTTATAGCATTTTGGAAGAATATGGGATTGATGATTCTGAAACATCAGGTTTAATTCCCGTGGCTGGAAAAATCTCAACCATTCAAGTCTGGGCATTATTTGTCCAACAACCAAGTGGCGTGTATCGCGTGCGCATGCGTTCAAAAGGACCAGTCATTAACGAAATCGCCAAACGCCATCGCGGTGGTGGCCACCCACTAGCCAGCGGTGCCTTTGCGGCTGACCAAGCAGAAATTGATCAAATCTTTGCAGAGATGCAGGAAGTGTTAAAGTGATTGAAGGTGCGATTAGCTTTTGAGCAATATGTGTGGGCTGACGAAAATTGCTAGCAATTTTTGAGAAGCACATCATATTGTCGAAAAAGTTGTGCCTGAACTCCGAATTAGATAAAGTGATTGCGAGTGCGTTAAGGCCTGAGAAATAGTGAGGTAACATTTAAAAATTGTTTCTTAAATTTTTAAACTGTTACGAACTATTTCCGAAGGACTGCACTCAAAATCCGGATTAGATAAAGTGATTGCGAGTTTTAACAACTCTATATAATGCGTATATTTTTATAAACTATCTATTACAATGAAGATTTTGTCGTAGATAGTTTATTTTTTATTGTTAGCTTAATTCATCAGAAATCCAGTTACATCAAGGATGACAAGAATCTTGTCACTGGAAAAAGCGCAAGTGTAAGAGCTTAGCTAGCTATTGGGGTGTCATTGAATTATGCTAATTTCAGGAAGGAGAAAATGATGGAATTATCTGGAAATATAAAAAAGTTAAGAGCAGAAAATAAATTAACACAAGCGCAATTAGCGAAAAAATTAAACGTCTCAAGATCAACCATTTCGAGTTGGGAAACAGGAAGAAGTTTTCCTGATTTAGAAATGGTAATCGAGATTTGCGATTGTTTTAATCTATCGCTAGATTCCTTGTTGAGGGAGGACGAAAAGATGGTTAAAAAATTAAATTTTGGCATTAAACAAAAAAGATTATTGATTGCCTTATTGGTTATAGTTGGAATACTGTTACTAAATGGATTTATGAGTACTTTAGCTATTACCGCAACGCCTCAAAATTTAAAAATAAGTCAGGTTCAATTAACCCGTGATCATTATTATAATGGTCAGAATCCTGATAGAGATTGGAACACGATGGTGCACTTAAAAATGGCTTCCAAAAACCCGTTCTTAAAACCAAAAGTGGATGAACTCATTGTTTTTGAAGAGGAAGGAAATTTAATAGCAGATACGACATATACGTTTAATTTATTTAATATTTTTGATAGTAATAAAACAGTCGAGGGAATTCAGTCGGTGTTTATTAATCAAGAGGTTCGAAATGATGAGATAAGCTTGAAAGTTAAAGGTGATAGTAAGGGAACTATTGCAGTTCGGGTAGTGAATGTTAATGAATAGTTAGACACTGAAAAAAGAGAAAACACGAGTACTAGGGCCTACCTAGAACTCGTGTTTTTGCGTCTAATTTTGATAACTTTCCAATTCCGTACTAATCGTTTCCCATTCGTCCATCAAGTTCATTTGTTCTTCTTCAAGTGCTTCGACTTCGGCTTGTAAACGGCCTAATTCCGTATGATTTGATAAAATATCAGGACTCGTCATATCAAGATGACGTTGTTCGACTTCGACTTCAATTGCTTCTAAACGCGCTTCGATTTCGTCAATTTTACGTTGTAGTTTACGGGTTTCTCGTTGCACTTCTTTTGATTGATAAAAAGCGTTTTGAGAAGTTGGCGCACTTACCGTTGAATTAGTGGCTTGTTGCTGTTGTTCAGCTTTCAAACGTTCAATTTCCGCTAACTCCGCTTTTTTGGCAACATAATAATCGTAATCACCTAAGTATTCGGTTGTGCCGTTTTCACCAAGTTCAATCACTTTGGTAGCGATACGATTAATGAAGTAACGGTCATGCGAAACGAATAATAGGGTGCCTTCAAACTCAATTAAGGCGTCCTCTAAGACTTCTTTACTATCAATATCCAAGTGGTTGGTCGGCTCGTCGAGAATTAAGAAGTTTTGTTGATCCATTGATAATTTTGCTAGCGCCAAACGCGCTTTTTCACCACCACTTAGACTTGGTACAGCTTTCGTGACATCGTCGCCTGAAAATAAAAAGCTCCCTAAAATAGAGCGAATATCTTTTTCCGGCGTAGTGGGGTGTTCATCCCACAGTTCGTGCAGGACGGTTTTGTTTGAACGCAAGTCACTTTGTTCTTGATCGTAGTAACCAATCGCCACGTTCGTTCCAAAATGTGGTTGTCCTTTAATAAGCGTGTGTTTCCCAATTAGTGACTTCAGTAACGTTGATTTCCCAATTCCGTTTGGTCCGACTAAAGCAATCGCTTCTTGTTTACGCACGTCTAAGTTTATCGGTTCGGATAAAATTTCTTGGTCGTAGCCAATCGCAGCTTGTTCTAACTGCAGTACAACGTTCCCAGATGATTTTTCAACATTAAATTGAATGCGCGCTGATTTTTCGTCGCCCATCGGTTTGTCTAAGCGTTCCATTTTTTCTAGTTGTTTACGACGACTTTGCGCACGTTTAGTGGTACTAGCGCGGGCTAAGTTACGGGCAACAAAATCTTCTAGCTTGTTGATTTCATCTTGTTGTTTTTCAAAAGCTTTCCAATCTTGTTCTAGTTGCGCCGCTTTTAAATCTAAATATTTCGTGTAGTTGCCTTTATAATGCGTCATTTTGCGACGGCTAATTTCATAGACTTCATTTACCACTTTATCTAAGAAATAACGGTCATGCGAAACGATTAATAGCGCGCCACGGTAGTTTTGCAAGTAGTTTTCTAACCACGATAACGTGTCGATGTCTAAGTGATTCGTTGGCTCATCGAGAATGAGTAAATTTGGTTGTTCTAGCAACAGCTTCGCTAAGGCTAGACGGGTTTTTTGTCCTCCAGAAAGACTATTCACTGGGCGGTCATAGTAGCTTTCGTCAAAACGGAAGCCGTTTAAAATGGCCTTAATCTCAGCTTGATAAGTATAGCCGTTTTGTTCTTGGAATTGATGTTGTAAGCTGTCGTATTCCTTCATTAAACGTTGAGAGTCATCACTAGATAAATTAGGTTCCCCCATAGCTACTTCTAATGAGCGAATACGTTCTTCTAAGGCAATTAACTTAGCGAAGGTTTCAAGCATCGCGTCCCAAATCGTTTTCTCAGAAGTGAAGCCGGTGTTTTGGGCTAAATAGCCGATAGATAGACCTTTGGCTTTTGTCACTTGGCCGGCATCAGTTTGGTCAATTCCTGCGATTATTTTTAATAAGGTTGATTTTCCGGCACCATTGCGTCCAACTAGCGCGATTTTACTCGTGTCTTGGACGGTCAGTTGGATATGTTCAAATAGCACGTCGGCACCAAAATAGCGTGCGACATTGTTTGCTTGTAATAGAATCATCACGTGTCTCCTTTAAGTCTGTTAGTCTCAGTGTATCACAAAATCAAAGCGAATTAGAGTAAAATAATTTAGAAGAGAAGGAACACATTAATGTTCATTATTAATAGAGTGTTTATTATAAAAACTTCACAAATAAAGAGGGTTTGTTAGTTAGTTTGTGAAGAAATGATAAGTATTAAAGCTTTTAATGTGAAAAATCACTTAAAAAATGAACAATCTCAGTCTCAATTAGTGGCTTATTATAGTAAATGTTGGTATTATAATTATGTGATTAAGAGAGCAATAAGGCTTGTTTAGATAAGAAAGGAACAAAAAATATATGAAGAATCAATTAATCCCTCGAGCGACGGCGAAACGTTTACCGCTTTACTACCGATACTTAAAAGTATTGTTAGATTCGGGGAAAACAAAAGTATCATCGACTGAGTTAAGTGAAGCAGTGAAAGTAGATAGTGCCACTATTCGTCGTGACTTTTCATACTTTGGAGAATTAGGAAAACGTGGTTACGGCTACGATGTTGAAAGTTTATTAGAATTTTTTGGTCGCATGTTAACCGAAGACCGTTTAACAAGTGTGGCCTTAATCGGGGTTGGTAATTTAGGGAGTGCCTTATTAAAATATGGCTTCCACCAAAATAACAACATTCGTATTAGTGCTGCTTTTGATGTCAAAGAAGATATTGTGGGTCGTATCGTTGATGGTATCCCAGTTTACCCAATGTCTGATATGAAAGAACAAATTCAACAACAACAAATTGAAGTGGCGATTTTAACGATTCCTTCTGATAAAGCTCAAGATGTGGCGAATGAGTTATTTGAAGCAGGAATTCGCGGTATCATGAACTTCACACCAGTACGTTTGAATGCACCAGAAAATGTGCACGTTCAAAGTATTGACCTAACTAATGAATTACAAACCTTGATTTACTTCTTGAATCATTACAATGACAACGGTGAATCAGTAGAATAATTGATAATGTCCCTATCTGTTTAGTCATTTAACAGGTAGGGGCATTTTTGTTTCGAGTAAAAACTGTTTTTTTAATGGATATATATTATAATGGATAAAACACGATAAAGGACGTGATGTGATGAAAAAAAGAGTTAAGTTCCTAGCGATATTTACCTTAGTAATGTTGTTGTCCGCCTGTTCCCAAGATGCTACGAGTAAAGCTGACTTGAAAAAAGAACTAAATCTAGCCTACTCGTTGAAAGAACGCCAATACATGACGCTAAATACCGCCCAACTCATCATTGATTTGGATCGAGACGAAGTGTATTGGATAAGTCAATATCAAGAGAAAAATGAAAAAACTGCCGCTGGTTATACTATCACTGATAAAAAAACAACTTTAACAAATGTCAAAATTAAAAATACAGACGAAGAACTGACAATTACCGGTAAAAACGGAAATAAAGAAGAAACTCTCTCTTTTAAAAAAATAGAAAATAATCGCCTAGAAGATTCTGATGGGAATATTCTAGGGCCATAATCATAAGCGAACAAAAACACTGAATCATGTAGATTTAGTGTTTTTGTTCGCTTATATAGTATTTTACTTAGTTTTATTATGTCTATATCTGTTTTTTAGAGTTGTAATCCGAACATTAAAATAAAAATATTTATTAAAATTCGATTTTTAGTTGTTTTATAGACAAATTATAAATATAATGAAGATAAGATGAAGGGGGTAGCCACGTGAAATACTTTAAGGGATCAATTTTTCATACACCAACTCATGGTGAATTAGTTTATATTGAAGACGCATTAATCGTCGTGAATGAAACAGGTGAAATTCAAGCGGTTTATCAACCGACCGATGCTGAGTATCAAGCAACTTTAGCTGAGGCGCAAGAGAGTGATAACTTTTTATGTTTAGGAAAAGGTCAATATTTCTTACCAGGTTTTGTTGACTTACATGTTCATGCACCGCAATGGCCACAGGCAGGCGTTGCCTTAGATGAGCCGTTGAATCATTGGTTAGATGAATGTACGTTTCCGCTAGAAGCGAAATATGGTGATGTGACATTTGCTGAAACAGTCTATCAAGATTTGGTTGATCATTTATTAGCACGAGGGACCACAACGGTTTTATATTTTGCGACGGCACATTTAGAAGCAAGTTTAGCATTAGCTAAGATATGTGGCGAAAAAGGTCAGCGCGGTTTAGTGGGGAAAGTCGTGATGGATCATCCCGAGATGACACCTAGTTACTATCGTGATGATTCAGCGGCAAGCGCCTTAGCTGATACGGAGACCTTTATTCGTGAAGTACAAAAGATGGCAGAGCATGTGCCTCAAGGTGTTTATCCAGTTATTACCCCACGTTTTGTACCGAGCTGTACTGATGAAAGTTTAGCAGGACTTGGTGAACTAGCGCGTCAATATGATGTTCATGTTCAATCACATTGTAGTGAAGGCCAATGGGCGCATGATCACGTGATTGAGCGCTTTGGTAAGCGTGATACGGAAGTTTTAAGAGATTTTGGCTTGTTGACCGATAAGTCAGTGATGGCCCATTGCAACTTTATTGATGAGCACGACGGCGATATTTTTATCGAAACAGGAACCGCAGTGGCTCATTGTCCGATTTCTAATGCTTATTTTGCGAATGGGGCCTTACCGGTCAAACGTTTGAAAGCACAAGGTGTTGAAATGGGACTGGGAACGGATATTTCTGGCGGCTTCTCACCAAGTTTATGGGACAACATTAAACAGGCGGTGATTTCTTCGCGCATGTTAGAAGACGGTGTGGATGTAACGTTACCACAACCGATTCGTGGAGTGGCTTCTTCGCGTATTTCAGTAGTAGAGGCGTTCTCGTTAGCAACACAAGGTGGTGGTGAAGCGCTAAGTTTACCAATTGGTGTTTTAGCGCCAGGTTATATTTTTGATGCACAAGTTTTAGATATGAACGCACAAGCGAATCAAATTACCGGTTATGGTGTTTTTAATGAACCAGAAGCGCAATTACAAAAGTTATTATATTTGGCAACACCTGAAAACATTAAACAAGTATGGGTGCAAGGACAACTTGTACACCATCAATCATAGGAGGAATTATCAACGTGGAAGCACAATTAGAGCAGCAAGTAGCTAAAAAAGGTTTAACAGTCGGTGTTAATGATGATATTTCATTTGGTCAATCATTAATTTTAGGATTACAGCATGTATTGGCAATGGATGTTTACGTGCCACCATTTATCATTGCAACAGCAATTGGTATGTCATCACCGGATGCGGCTAGTTTAATTCAATCAACCTTCTTAGGGGCAGGGATTGCTTCTTTAATTCAAGTGCTATTCTTCTTGAAGTTGCCAGTCTGTCAGGGCCCATCGTTTGTGCCGATTGGGGCAATTGTCGGGATTTATTTAGGTTCTGGTGGGATGGCGTCGGTCTTAGGTTCAAGTATTGCGGGTGCCTTAGCGATTACCTTATTAGGATTCACCGGTATTTATAAACATATTGTCCGCCATTATATTCCTACTATAGTAAGTGGGACGATTATCATGATAGTTGGATTGACCTTGTTACCATCAGCTTTCAATAGTAATATTTATGTCGCAAGTGAGGCATTATCAATTAATCAAAATATTTTATTAGCAACCATTACGGCGGCTACGCTGATTTTATTTTCAATGTTGGGTGAGTATTTTACTAATTTGGGTAAAGTTTTTCGTATTAGTTCGGTCATTATTGCCTTGGCTATCGGATCATTAGCGGCATCATTCATGGGAGGATTAGATTTTTCTCCGGTTGCGGAAGCGTCATGGTTAAGTATGCCGAAATTAGCTTTCTTTGATTACGGTTTAACGTTTGATGTGTCGGCGATTTTGACGATGTTAATTATTTATATGGTCCTATTGGCTGAAACAACGGGTACGTGGTACGCAGTGAGCGCGGTGACGGGTGAAGACGTGAGTGACGAACAAATTAACAATGGGGTTATCGGTGAAGGAATAGGCTGCTTGTTAGCTGCTTTAGTAGGAACAACCCCTGTGACGGGTTACTCAACCAACGCTGGTATTATTTCGATTACCGGAGTGGCGAGTAAAAAAGTCTTCGTAATGGCGTCAGTATGGTTCATTCTATTCTCATTCGTCGGTAAGTTATCCGCTTTAATCCATGCGATTCCCTCTTCAGTCATCGGTGGTGTGTTTGCGGTAGTCTGTGTGATCATTATGTTAAGTGGTTTCCGCGTGATTAAGAATGAAGAATTTACTGAGCGTGAATTATATATTATTGGGGTGCCGTTAATCGTGGCAATTGGCTTGTTATTCATGCCAGCTGAAGTAAAACAAAGTGCGCCACAATTTATTCAATATTTATTAGATTCACCGATTGCCTTAAGCGCGATTGTGGCAGTAGTGATGAATAAATTGATTCCTAAAGAAAAAATTGTGAGAAGTTAAAGAGCTTGTTTAATAAGTTAGATAAGAGTGCCTTTTTATAGGTGCTCTTTTTTTGTTCGGCTTTTGCTAGATGATTAAAAATTAAAAATGTTCTCATTTTAATTTAATTTTATAATCTGTCTGAAAAATTTTTTATTAGAAATAATTAACGGAATAACCGAATATGTATTGTATTCATAAGGTTTCCCTTCTTGTTTAACGGATGAAAATTTTCTGTAATTTGATTAAAAGATTAAAAAAAGATTAAAAAAGTGTTGCTTTTAGATTAAAAAGGTATTAATATTATCTTTAACTTAATAAAAACACATTTTTTACGAGATGTTAGGGGGAATTTTATATGAAAAAACGAACATTGTACGGTACATTAGCCCTTTGTGGTTTGGTTTTAACAGGTTGTTATGGAGGAGAAGATAAAGCAGACGATAGTACGGCAACATCTGGCTCAGCAAGTGGAGATGCTGCGCAAGTCTTTAATTTAGTCGTACCTCAAGAAATGCCATCTGCTGACTTATCAGTAGCAACTGACACTATCAGTTTCACGGCATTAAACAATATTTATGAAGGACTTTATCGTTTAGACGAAAATAGTAAACCACAACCAGCTGGCGCAGCGGAAATGGCTGAAGTTAGTGAAGATGGTTTAACATACAAGATTAAATTAAGAGAAGATGCTAAATGGTCAAATGGTGACCCTGTAACTGCTGCAGATTATGTGTTTGCATGGCAACGTACAGTTAAACCTGAAACAGCTTCAGAATATGCTTACTTATATGAGCCAATTAAAAACGCAGCTGAAATCACAGCCGGCGACAAAGATCCTTCAGAATTAGGAATTAAAGCCAATGGTGATTACGAATTAGAAATCACATTAACAAAAGCAACACCTTACTTCGATTTCTTATTAGCATTCCCTTCATTCTTCCCACAAAATCAAAAAGTGGTTGAAGAATATGGCGACAAATACGCGTCTAATAGCGATTCAGCTGTTTACAACGGACCATTTACGTTAGCTGAATTCGATGGACCAGGAACTGATACTGAGTGGGAATACGAAAAAAATCCTGAGTACTGGGATGCTGATACAGTTAAACTGGACGAAATCAAAGTCAGCGTAGTAAAAGAATCTTCTACTTCACTTAACTTATTTAAAGATGGTCAAGCAGATGACGTTATCTTAAGTGGTGAGTTAGCACAACAAAACGCTAACGACGAAGCTTACCAATCAATGAGCGAAGCGCGTACAAGCTACTTAGAATTTAACCAACGTGAGAAAGATTCACCGTTTAACAACGTGAACTTACGTAAAGCAATCTCTTACGCTATCGACCGTGATGCCTTAGTTAATAACGTATTAGGTGATGGCTCAGTTGCTTCAACGGGTATCATCCCAGCTGATATGGCTTCTAATCCAGATACTAACGAAGACTTCGCAAAAGAAGCCGGCGCACAAGTTTCTTATGACGAAGCAAAAGCTAAAGAGTATTGGGAAAAAGCTAAGAGCGAGTTAGGGATTGATAAATTAGAGTTTGAATTGATGGCTTCTGATGACGATTCAACTAAGAAAGTAATTGAATATATTCAAAACGTTGTCCAAGAAACATTAGATGGTGTGAAAGTAACACCTACACCAGTACCGTTCTCAGTTCGTCTAGATCGTTCATCATCAGGTGACTTTGATGTGGTATTAGGTGGTTGGGGAGCTGATTACTCAGATCCAAGTAGTTTCACTGATTTATTCGTAACAGGGAACTCTTATAACCGTGGTGGTTGGAGCAATGAAGCGTATGACAAAGCAGTGAAAGCTTCATCTACAACGAATGCAGCTGATCCAGCAGCTCGTTGGCAAGATATGCTAGAAGCGTCACAAATCTTAGCGGATGACATGGGTGTAGTCCCAGTTTACCAAAGAGCAGAAGGTCACTTAATTAATCCTAGCGTGAAAGGTATCGTTCACCACGCTGCCGGCGCTTCATGGGATTACAAGTGGACATACGTTGAAGAATAAGCCCTTAATCATAGTGGAAAAAGTTGGAAGTTGGTTATAACAAAACAAAAAGGGTGTGACAGACTCAAGTCACACCCTTTGTTGTATTAAAAAGTTTAGTTTAAAAAGAAGGAATCAATAAAAGCAGTGACAAAATTAATAAAGGTAGACCGATTTTAAACCAAAATGAATAGGCACCCATGCCGACTTCAGACAACGCCATGTACGGAGTTTGCTTTTTATCTTTTCGTTTTGTACTTTCGCGAATGGAGCGTTGAAAGTTATCGAAAAAGCCAGAAGCAAAAACCCATAGTAGCGCCCCGATGATGATAAAAGGTAGTGCGACCATGAATAGCGTGTTAGATAGGTTGATGACGGTCAAGTTGTTTCTAACCAGTAACACAATGAGTGTTAATAAAAAAAGAAATAAAGAGAAAATATAAGAAGTGTGCTTTGTTTTCATACCACGTAAACTCCTAACAAGTTTTTTACTAAATGTATCGAAAAAAAGCGAAGTTGTCAAAAGAATAGGGGGAACAGAAAGTGAATAGTTTTATTAAGTATTTTTTACAACGTGTCTTCTTCGGATTAATTACTTTATGGTTGATTGCAACCGTGACATTTTTCCTGATGAAATTGTTACCGGGAACACCTTATACCAATGCGGAGCGTTTATCACCGGAAACCATTGCCATGTTAAATAAACAGGTCGGTTTAGACAAACCAACTATCGTTCAATATGGTATTTATTTAAAGAATTTGTTGCAAGGTGATTTTGGGATTTCATTCCAATTTAAAAATCAACCGGTAGCTAAATTGTTAGCAGGCAGAATTGGGCCATCACTACAATTAGGATTACAAGCAATTATTGTCGGAACATTTGTTGGGACGATTTTAGGCATGATTGCTGCAATGAGACAAAACTCTTGGGCTGATACAGGTTCAACGTTGATAGCGATTTTAGGTCGTTCAATTCCTAACTTCGTATTTGCGGTGTTATTACAATATATCTTCGCTGTAAAATTACAAGTTTTACCCATTGCGAAATGGCAAGGATTTGCTTATACCATTTTACCGACGATTGCTTTAGCGATGTCACCATTGGCAGATTCGGCGCGTTTTATTAGAACGGAGATGGTGGAAGTTTTACATAGTGATTATGTAGAATTGGCACGATCTAAAGGCTTGAGCCGTTGGCAAATTGCATTAAAACATGGCTTGCGTAACAGCTTGATTCCATTATTAACGTTATTAGGACCATTAGCGGTTGGCTTGATGACCGGTTCATTAGTTGTTGAAAATATATTTGCGATTCCTGGTATCGGGGAGCAATTTGTTAAATCTATTACAACCAATGACTATCCAACGATTATGGCAGTAACGATTTTGTATTCAGGTATGTTGATTTTCGTCATTTTATTAGTTGATTTACTTTACGGTATTGTGGATCCACGTATTCGTGTGACAGAAGGGAGTGCTAGTTAATGGAAATTAAAGCAGATAGCATTAATTATAAAGATATTGCGGCACTGCCCGCGTCCGATTTTGAAATGTTGGGTGATGTTGCCGTTGAAGAAAGAGAAATGATTACCGCGCCGTCTTTAACGTTTTTCCAAGATTCATGGCGTCGTTTGAAAAAAAATAAAGCGGCAGTGATTTCGATTATTGTCTTAGGATTGATTGTATTAACGTCAATTGTGACCATGTTTGTTTCACCTCATGATCCAACGAAGCAAAATGTTAACTATATTAACTTACCTCCACGTATTCCGGGTATTGATATTAACGGGTTTAACGGAAAAGCGATGGTTGCAGGTGAGTTAGTTGATAAATACGCACAAGCTAAAGTACCGGATAATGTGAATTTTTTCTTCGGGACAGATGGTTTAGGACGTGACGTGTTATCACGCTTATTCATGGGAACACGTATCTCACTACTGATTGCCTTAATCGCGGCAATGTTTGATATTATTATCGGCGTGACGTATGGCTTAATTTCTGGGCTAAAAGGTGGTCGCGTGGATAACTTGATGCAACGTTTCTTAGAAATCTTATCAGGTATTCCTAACTTAGTTGTCATGATTTTGATGTTAGTGTTATTAAAACCGGGGATTACGTCAATTATCGCAGCAATGGCGATTACGAACTGGATTCCAATGGCGCGTATTGTTCGTGCTCAAACGTTGAAATTAAAAGATCAAGAGTATGTACTAGCAGCGCAAACGTTAGGTGAAAGCAAATTAAAAATTGCCTTTAAACATATTTTGCCGAATATTTTGAGTGTAATTATTGTACAAATGATGTTTAGTATTCCAACCGCAATTTTCTTCGAAGCATTCTTAAGTTTCATCGGTTTAGGGTTAACCCCACCAAGTGCGTCACTAGGAATGATGTTGAGCGATGGGTACAAAACGTTCCAATACTTACCATACTTGCTATGGATTCCAGCTGTGACGTTATCAGTTATTATGATTGGTTTTAACTTACTAGCTGACGGCTTACGTGATGCGTTTGATCCAAAAATGAAGGAGTGACAATAATGAAAAAAATTCTTGAAGTAAAGGACTTACAAATTTCATTTGATACTTACGCCGGAAAGGTTCAAGCCATCCGCAATGTAAGTTTTGATTTAAATGAAGGTGAAACTCTGGCGATTGTAGGGGAGTCAGGGAGTGGTAAATCAGTTACAACCCGCAGTATTATGAAGTTGTTATCTAGTAATGCCAATATTGAGAACGGTCAAATTCTATTTAATGGCGAAGATTTAGTGAATAAAACAGAAAAAGAAATGCAAAAAATTCGTGGGAAAGAAATTGCGATGATTTTCCAAGATCCAATGACATCGCTTGATCCAACGATGCCGATTGGAAAACAAGTGGCAGAATCTTTGTTAATTCATACCGAGTTAACGAAAAAAGAAGCAATGGCCTCGGCTTTACGCTTACTTGAAATGGTTGGGATTCCCAATGCTGAAGAGCGTTTGAATCACTATCCACACCAGTTTTCAGGTGGTCAACGACAACGTATCGTCATTGCGATTGCTTTAATTTGTAATCCACAAATTATTATTGCAGATGAACCAACAACGGCCCTTGATGTAACCATTCAAGCGCAAATTTTAGAATTATTAAAAGACATTCAGTTAAAAATTAAGAGCTCGATTATTTTTATTACCCATGATTTAGGTGTGGTAGCCAATATCGCTGATCGCGTAGCCGTAATGTATGGGGGGAAAATTATCGAAGTGGGGACATCAGAAGAAATCTTCTATAACCCCCAACATCCTTACACTTGGGGGCTACTTGGTTCAATGCCAACGCTTGAAGGAGGCGAGGAACGTTTATATGCGATTCCTGGTTCACCACCGGATTTATTAAATCCACCAAAAGGCGACGCGTTTTATCCACGTAATGATTTTGCGTTAAAGATTGATAAAGAATTACAGCCGCCATTCTTTGAAGTGTCACCGACACATAAAGCAGCGACTTGGTTACTAGCGCCACAAGCGCCAAAAGTAACGCCACCAGCTGAAATTCAAAGACGTTGGGACAAATTTCGTAACGATCAACAAGCTGCCAAAGTAGCAGCAACCGAAAAAGAAGAGCCGACTGTGGTTGATATCGCAACAGCTCGACAAAAAATGGCTTAGGAGGAAGTACTTATGACAGAAAAAGTTTTATTAGATATTAAAAATCTGAAACAGTATTTTTCAGTAGGCCGCAACGTCGTGAAAGCTATTGATGATATTAGTTTCCAAATTTTCGAAGGTGAGACCTTTGGGCTTGTAGGTGAGTCAGGAAGTGGTAAATCTACAACAGGACGCTCAATTATTGGGTTAAACATACCAACAGATGGCACAATTGAATTTGACGGTCAAGATGTGACGAAAATTAAAAGTAAACAAGGCAAAAAAGACTTTCGACGTGAGGTGCAGATGATTTTCCAAGATCCGTACGCGTCACTTAATCCACGTATGAAAGTCCGTGATATTATCGCCGAAGGAATTGATGTTAATAAATTGGCGGCTAGTGAAGAAGAACGTAACATGATGGTCGATGACTTATTAAAAACAGTTGGCTTGAATCCAAGTCACGGGACGCGTTATCCGCATGAGTTCTCAGGCGGTCAACGTCAACGTATCGGGATTGCACGTGCGTTAGCTGTACAACCTAAATTTATCATCTGTGATGAGCCAATTTCAGCACTAGATGTGTCGATTCAAGCGCAAGTCGTGAACTTGCTGCAAGATTTGCAGGAAGAGCAAAAACTAACGTACTTGTTTATCGCCCATGATTTATCGATGGTAAAACATATTAGCGATCGTATCGGGGTCATGCACCACGGTAAGTTGCTAGAAGTTGGCACAAGTGATGAAATCTATAATTACGGTGTTCATCCGTATACGGAAAGCTTATTATCAGCGATTCCGCTACCGGATCCAGAGTATGAACGTTCACGTAAACGTCTGCACTACACACCAGAGCCAGAAGATGGCAAAGTGCGTGAGATGCATGAAATTGGTGAAGGGCATTTTATCTACTGTACGGAAGAAGAAGCGATTCTTTACCGTTCTAAATTAGAACAAAAAAAGCGCCAAACATTAGCTAGTTAATAATAGAAGTAAAAAGCGTTGAGATTTTTGATCTCAACGCTTTTTTATGGTAAGTTTTGCAACTTAATAAGATGTATTGCTCTGATGTTCAAATAATGATATCATTTGAATATTTAGAAGGAGGATTCTATGTCAATTTATCAAAGATTTATAGAAAATATTAAATTGAGGCGTTTTGTCGTGCTATTTAGTATTATTTTGTTACTATATCTTACAAAGTCGTTTATTAGTTATATTTTATTTACGTTTATTTTTACTTATTTGTTTTTATCTATCAAAAATTTGATTAGTAAACATGTTCCGCTTCCACCAAAACTCTTGATTTCGATTTTATATAGTTTAGTGGTGATGTTACTTTATATTGGACTGACTAAATATGTTCCTATCATTATTAATCAGTCGGTTCATTTGATAGAGACGATTACTGATTTTTACGCTAACGATGAAAGTATTAGACGCAATAATATTTCAGCTTGGATCATGAATTATTTAAGAGAACACAATATTTTTGAACAATTACAAAAAAGTACCTTTTTCCTTTTAGATTATTTAACAAGTGTCGGTCACTTTACGTTTAAATTCGTTATGTCTTTTGTGTTAAGTTTTTTCTATTGTATTGAAGAAGACCGAATGAAATCTTTTTCTCAAAAATTTTTAACAAGTGATCTGAGTTGGCTTTTTTCTGATATTTTATTTTTCTCGAAAAAATTTATTGGAACCTTTGGGGTTGTGATTGAAGCACAATTATTTATAGCGATATGTAATACGACGCTAATGATTATTCCGATGATGATTTTAGGATACGTACAAATTCCAAGTTTAGTCGTCATGATTTTTCTAATGAGTTTAATTCCTGTTGCGGGTGCTATTATTTCGACGATTCCATTGAGTTTTATAGCCTATTATCAAGGAGGCTTTGACTATGTATTTTATATGATTTTGATGATTGTTTTTATTCATCTATTTGAATCCTATTTCTTGAATCCTAAATTTATGTCGAACCGCACGCATTTACCAACGTTTTATACTTTTGTGGTGTTAGTTATCAGTGAGCAAGTTTTCGGGATTTGGGGCTTGATTGTCGGAATTCCAATTTTTGTCTTCTTCTTAGATATCATAAATGTTTCAAGAAGTAGCTAATCAAAGTGAAGTGTTAAAAGACTAGCTAAATGAAGAATTGTTTAGGTAGTCTTTTTTTGAGATATTTTAATATTGATCAAAATGATTAGATAGCTGGGGATAGATGTTATCATTTCATTAGAATAATACTTGGCAATAATAAAAAATCGTTTGACGAATGTCTCCTAGAGGTATAGAATAAATCTATTGATACGGTTTGGGTTGTTAGCTCAGTTGGTAGAGCAACGGACTCTTAATCCGTGGGTCGCGGGTTCGAACCCCACACAACCCATTGGGTGCCAAACCCACGAGACAGGTAAAGCCTTGGTGCGTAATGCATTTCGAAAAGGCTTTGCGCTGTCTCATTTTTTTATATAAACATTTAATGATGTTAGTTATTTTTATATACAAAAAAATACCTCTCAGTTAGACTAAGAGGTAAGGAGATTTTTTATTTACTTTGGAGGAGTAAATAATGAAAAAAGTTTTGTTAGGGTTGTTTATTGGTATGTATATAATATAACCCCGAAATGTGAAGAAAGTATGAATAAAAAGATTGAAAACAATGAAAAAATAAAGAAATAAAAAAGTTTTATCGTTATTTTATTATAATAGGAGGTTCTCTATGAAAAAAAGAATCGGTCTAATTGGTGTGGGCAACATTTCTCAAAAAGCTTATATGCCGATTATTCAAACATTAGTAGATTATGAATGGGTCCTGTATTCCAGAGATGAAGCGAGGTTAAACGATTTAAGACATCGTTATCAAATAAGTGAAGGTTATACGTCAATTTCAGAACTTATTGCTAGTAATTTGGATGCGTGTTTTGTTCAAAGTCCGACACCTACGCACTATCCAATTATTAAAGAGTTATTATTAGCCGGGATTTCAGTTTTTGTTGATAAACCTGTTTCGGAAGAATTTAGCGAGACACAAGAGTTGTTTGAGCTAGCTAATGAACGAGGATGCTTGTTATTTATTGGCTTTAACCGTCGCTATGCACCAAAAGTGAATCAATTAAAGCAAGAGTTACTAACGGACTTTCATGTGACCAGTTTTAAACATCGCATCAATCAACCACAACCGGTAAAGTTCGCGTTGTATGATTTATTTATCCATCCATTAGATACGTGTCTATTCTTGATGAATGCCGAAAAAGTTGAAGTGGTCTCAGTTGATGCACATCTCATTGAGGAGGAACTTCATTACATTTCCGTCCAATTAACTGATGGCATACATCATGCGACAGTCGCTATGAATTTAGTATCGGGTGCTAATCGTGAAGTTCTCGATGTTGGGACACCAAGTCAAACGATTGTCATCGAGAACCTAGAAAAAGAAACACGATATACGAGTGACGGACAGCAAATACAAACGTTTACTGACTGGGATACAACTTTATACAAACGTGGCTTTGAACCGATGATTCATGACTTTTTAAGGTCATTAGAGAATCATATCTTATCAAGTAATCAAGTCGCTACATTAGCGACGCATCGTTTAGTCGAGGAGATTTTAGCACAACTTAATGCATAGATGAATGGGCAAGTTTCGTCTAGTTAATATAGAAGAAGAGGTCTGATGGTTACCATCAGACCTCTTTTTGCTAGACATTTATTCTCCTTGATACCAAATGTCATGATAGTGTTCTTCGGCACTAAAAACTTTGGCAACGTAAGGACATGAAGGCAACACTTGCAGGTGTTCATGGCGAGCATAATCTGTTAGAGCCTCAACTAAGCGTAATCCTAAATCTTGACCGCGGTACTCAGGGATGATGAATGTATGATTAGCATCAATCACTTGTTCATTGTGAGGGACAAAAGTTAATTTTCCAATTTCTTGGTGATTATCATATAAAACAAAGGTTTGATCGACTTGTTTGATTTCCATAGCTAGCCTCCTAATTTAGTTGTTAAGAATAGTTTACGTGACGATTAGGTTTTTTGTCTTGTAAAGTGTCTGATTTCTTTTTCAACCTTTTGAATCATTTGGTATAATGAAAGGATGATATTCGGTCAAAAGGAGGTTTTCACATGAAGTTTTTACATACAGCGGATTGGCATATTGGTAAAAAAATAAAAGGCTATTCATTATTAGAAGAACAATTAGAGGCATACGAGCAAGTGTTGCATATTGCTGACAAGCATCAAGTTGAGGCGGTAGTAATCGCCGGGGACTTATATGACCGCAGTGTGCCATCGGTTGAAGCGATTGAATTGTTTAATCAGATGGTACAAACAATTAATTTGGAAAAAAGATGGCCGCTACTAGCTATTTCAGGAAATCACGACAGTGCGATTCGTTTAGAAGCAGGTGGTCCGTGGTATGAAGCGACACAATTCCATCTAAATACGCGCTTGGCGCAAGCGTTCAAACCGATTGTTTTAGGTAATACGCAATTTTTCTTATTACCCTATTTTGAGCCATTTGAGGCGCGTCAATATTTTGAAGATGAGTCACTAAAAACAATTCAAACAGCAATGGAACGCGTTGTTGAGGAGATGACAGCACAATTTGATCCTAATTATCAGCACGTGTTAGTAGCGCACTTTTTTGCGGCAGGTAGTGAACGATCTGATTCAGAAACAGCTGTGACAGTGGGTGGTTTGGATAATGTGTCGGTTAGTCTGTTAGAAGAGCATTTTGATTATGTCGCTCTGGGTCACTTGCATAATCGCCATGCTTTACATAACGAAACAGTTAAATACAGCGGCACGTTATTAAAATATTCACTGTCAGAAGTCAACCAAAAAAAAGGGGTTTGGATTGTGACGTTGGAAGATGGGAAAGTGACGTTAGAGTTTGAACCGATTAAGCCATTACGTGATGTTGAGGTCATTGAAGGCTCCTTTAGTGAGTTATTGTCACCAGAGTTTTATGAAAAAGTAAATCGTGATAATTACTTGGGAGTGCGTCTGACTGACCGTGAAGTGATTCCGAATGTGATGAATCAGTTAACGAAAGTTTATCCTAAAATTATCCAACTTGACCGCGTTAATGGGCGCGATCGTCAAAGTATCAGTAGTATGAGCCAGTCAGATTTGCAAAAACAAGATCCGTTGACGTTGTTTGGAGATTTTTTTAAAGAAATGACCGAGAGTCCTTTAAGTGAGTTTCAACAAACCGTTTTAACTGAAACAATCCAGTTGACTAATAAGGAGGGCGAGTAGATGAAACCAGTTCGTTTAGTCATGCAAAATTTTGGCCCGTATCGTGAGCAGATGATTGATTTTGAACAGTTTGCTGAAGCGCCGTTATTTTTAATTAGTGGTAAGACGGGTTCGGGAAAAACGACGATTTTTGATGGTATGTGTTATGCCTTATACGGTGAAACAACAGGTGGTGTGCGTGCGGCGCAAGATATGCGCTCGAATTTTGCAGATCCAACCGCTCCAACGCGTGTCGAATTTGTGTTTGAACATCAAGGAACGTATTATGAAGTGACACGCGAACCCAAGCAGATTTTGGCGAAGAAAAAAGGTGAAGGCACGACCGAAAAACCAGCTAAAGTCACGTTTTCACAATTAAGTCAGGCGGGTGAGCCGTTAAATCAACTGACAAAAGCTAACGAGGTCAATCAAGCAATCGATGAGTTACTTCATTTGACTGCGAGTCAGTTTACGCAAATCATCTTGCTACCACAAGGGGAGTTTCGTCGTTTCTTAAATGCGAGCAGTGATGAGAAAGAACGCGTGCTGCGTCGTTTATTTAGCACGAATTTTTATAATCAAGTGGCTGAAAAACTCAAGCAAACAAAGAAAAATGAAACGAAACGACTGGCTGAAGATGAACAAAAAATTGACTGGTTATTTGGGCAAATTAATTTTGATGAAGCATTTCAAGCACGCTTTGATGAAACAGAAGTGGTCAACGAGCGCTTAGCACTGGTCGATCAGCAAAACCAGTTGTTCCAACAGCAAGCTGATAATCTGTCGGTGCAAGTCAGTGTGTTAGAAAGTGAGCGCAAAAAAATTGAACAAAGCTTGAATCAAGCCGAACAACTTGTAGCGATGTTTGAACAACAAGGCGATTTGCAGGCATCACTAACACGTTTAGCAGAAGAAGAGCCTGAAATTTTAGGTTTACAACAACAAGTCCAATATTGGGAATGGTTAGAAAAACATCAAGCTAGTTTGCGACAACTAACGAAAGAAGAACAATTTGTAGTGCAAAGTCAAACAGCTAAACAAATGGCAGAAGAGGATGTAGCTACTTTAGCGGTGGATTTAAAGACAGCTCAAGTACGTTTAGAAGAACTAACAAGCCAAGCCGATGAGATGGCAAAGCGCCAAAGACAAGCGGATGAGCTAGCCCGTTTATTACCTAAAATTGATGAATTGGCAACATTGCAAACGACTGTCAAACAAGCCGAGCAAGAACTATTAACCATTGAACAAACGGCGCAAGACTTGAGTGAGCAACAACAAACTATCACGACGAAAATCGAAGAACATCAAGCCCAACTAGCGCAAGAAACGGACTTAGTAAAAGAGTTAGCATCCGTTCAAGCGAGTTTAACAGCATTAACACAACAAGTCCAAATGTGGCAACAACTTGCGGATGATTATCAACAGTATCAAGTCTTACAAGCTGATATCACTAAGCAAGCAGACAAACTAGCGAGTGATGCTCAACAAGCAAACGAAGCGAAAGCTTTTTATCAACAAAAAAAATCACACGCAGCGAGTTTACAGATTGCTCGTTTGAGCTTAGATTTAATGCCGGGTGAAGCTTGTCCAGTTTGCGGAAGCCTAGATCACCCAAATCCTCATCAAGCGACGGAATGGTCAGTTGAAGCAATCACGGCAGCTGAATTAGCAGTTGAACAAGCTGAAGCAACTTATTTAGCGCAAGAAAAACAATTAGCGAGTGGTACAGAACTAGCACAACAATTAGCCAGTCAAGCGGAAATTAAGCAAGCTGAATTAATAACGAAATGGCAAACATTACAACCTGATGGACAAATAGAGCGGACATTAGCTGAGTTGTCACAAGTGACGGCGCAAGCGTTAGCGGACTTATCAGAACAACAAATAGCGTCTCAAACACAAGCGGAACAGCTTGAGCAGACCTTAGCCGGATTGGCGCAAGTCAAAATGATGCAAACTAAGTTACAAGATGAGTTGGCAACCGTGGCCGAACAACAAGATGAGATAATAAGTCGACAACAGCCACTTTCCCAACAAGTGACCACCCTGCAAGGTCAGATGGTCCAATTAGCTAAAGAAGTCCCTAGTGATTGGCAAACAGTCGACTACCAGGCGCGACAAGCCCAGTTACAAGCTGAATATGAGGCGTGGCAACAAGCTGAACAAGCAGCTAAACAGGCGCAACAAACCTTGAAAGAACAGCACTTATTAGCAGAAGAAAAATTAGTACATCAGACCGAGCAGCTACTGAAAGCAACGCAGCGATTAGCGGAATTAAGTCAAGAATTAGAGACAGCGCTAGTAGCTAGCCCGTTTGATAAAACTATTGCCGAGATGCGTGCAGATGAGCCGTTGATTGCCCAACTAGCATCAACGCAAGCGCTAATTAATCAGCATGAACAAACAAAACAAAAACAAGAAGTTTTACTGGAACAAGTCACGCGTCAATTAGCAGACCAAACCTATCCAGATATGTCGCTTATTAAAGCACAGCAGCAAGCGAATCAAGAAGCCTTAGCGCTTAAACAAAATCTAGTCAGTGTTGCCCAACAAGCGATTCAACATAATCAAACGATTTATCGCCAAATTGCGGCCCAACATCAACAGCTACAAACCGAATGGGAGCAATTGGCCGAATTGACGATGTTAGCTGATGTCGCTAACGGTGATGGGAAGTATAAATTAAGTTTTGAGCGTTACGTGTTGCAGATTTATTTCTTAGAAACGTTAAAAATCGCCAACCAAAAACTGCAAAAATTAACGAATAATCGTTATAGCTTTGAATTAGAAGACAAGTTTGGAACTTACGGGAAAAACACTGGCCTGGAGCTAAACGTCTATGATGATAATGTCGGAGCAACTCGTAGCGTCAATACATTATCAGGAGGCGAAAGTTTTGTGGCGGCGTTATCGTTGTCATTAGCATTGGGTGAAGTGATGCAAGCACAGGCAGGTGGTATTCGCGTGGATGCCTTATTTATTGATGAAGGTTTTGGCTCGCTTGATGAAGAGTCATTAGAGATGGCGATTGAAGCGTTGGAGCTAGTCGAAAGCAAAGGACGTATGATTGGTATTATTAGTCACGTGAAGGAACTTAAAGAACGCATTCCGCAGCAATTGCAAGTGGAAGCCGGAGCGGCCGGTGAAAGTCGCGTTCATTATCAAATACAGGAAGGATAGCGATAATTCATGAGATGGTCAATACCAGAACGTTTTATCCAAAGAGGGCGCGCTTATGTTGATGAGGGGCGTGTCACCAAATTAAGTTATGATCGTCAATTAGAAGAATGGTATGCGGAGGTTATCGGTACTAAGCGCTATCAAGTCATTTTGGATGGCACGGTGAAGGAACAGGACTGTTGTAACTGTCCAGCGTGGGAGTCGCGCGGTTACTGTAAACACACGGTGGCGGTTGAATTGTATTTGCGTGATCAAGGATACAATCGTGTGATGAGTCAAAATCATTCCTTGCAAGCATTAGAAAAATCACCAAATGTGTCCGAAAAATTGATTAGTGAGCTAAACGACCAGTTGACCAAAGTATCGCAAGATGTTCCACCTATGCAGATTGAAGTGTTATTGGAAAGTAATGGTGGTATGTTTGATAGTCCCGACAATCAGACGTTAATGGTCAGCTTACGTGCGGGTTATCGTGATGGAAAAATGTACATGGTACGTAATATCTCGTTATTTCTACTTAAGTATTATCAAGCTGACTTTTATGAAACAAAGCAAGCAACGTACTATCTGGGTGAGCATGCGTTTGATCGTGCTAGTCAGAAAGTATTAGCTGATTTATGTAGCTTAGTGAGACATCAAGAAAAATTACTCGATAATCATCGAGGGTATTCGGTACCAGCAAAAAGTTTATTGTTGCCAAAGTTTATGTTGAAACAGTGGCTAAGAGCGGAGGATGATGTCCGTGATTTAATTGAGTGTCGCGTGGCAGGTGCATTAGGAATTTCAAGTCAGTGGGGGCAAATCAATCCTTATGCTACCGTGATTTCAGAAGATGAAAACGAGACGTTGACCGTCGAGATGTTACCGACATTTGATGCTTTTTTTCCAGAAGAAGGTTACTTTTGTCGTGGGGGACTATTTAGCGAACTGAATCCGCAACAACTAAGGATTTTTACTGAGTTCCAGCATACATTGAAAAAAGTTCCAGCATTTAAACTAGTGTTTACCAACGAACAACGCCAAGCTTTTTTTGATGTGATTTATCCGCAATTGAAACAGATTAGTGATACCCACTTTGATGATCAATTGGCGTTGGAATGGGTCGATGAACCATTGAAATCTGTGCTTACTTTGCAGATTAGTGGGAAGCAATTGGTGGCAGATGTTCGTTTTAATTATGCTGACTATGTATTTAACTATCCTGAGAACGGGACGGGCGATTATCAAGTGATCGTGCAACGTGATAGCTTGCAAGAAAAACGTTTAGTTCAACAGTTAGAAAACTATGGTTTCAAAGTTAAAAGGGACTCTTTACAACGCGTTTTCCCGAAAAAGGAAGCCTTGTATGAATTTTTTACGAGTGAATTGCCAGTATATCGTGACCACTTCGACGAGGTACTAGTGGCGGATGATTTACAAGAACTGTTCTTAGAAGGAATGAAGTACCAACCGGATATTACGATTGATGTGGAGAGTTCGTGGTTAGATATTAAATTTGATATTTCGGGTATTTCCGAACAAGAAGTGGATGGCATTTTGACGAGCTTATTAAAAGGGAAAAATTTCCATACCTTAGCTAACGGCCAAATGATTACTTTAGAAAATGAGCCATATCAACGTTTAGCCGATCATCTGAAAAAATTGGCGAGTCGTCCTGACTTTAAGCTAGGTCATCTACAACTGCCTAAGTATCAAAGTATTGTATTGGCTCAACAACTAGCTGATACCAATAATGTGACGTTACAGCCAGCATTTGAGCAGATGATTCATGATTTACGTGAATTTGAAACAAGCGAGTTAGCTGTGCCGTCTCAGTTTAACGGGGAATTACGACCGTATCAATTAACAGGTTATCGTTGGATGGCGATGTTACAAGATTATGGTTTTGGTGGAATTTTAGCCGACGATATGGGATTAGGGAAAACCATACAAACGATTAGTTATTGCCTACATATCAAAGAAACACCGTCAGAACCGATTTTAATTATCGCACCAGCAAGTCTTGTTTATAATTGGAAAAAAGAATTTGAACGTTTTGCTCCTAGCATGAAGGTGGCGGTTATTAACGGGGATGTCGCTAGTCGTCAGGCACTGTTAGAACAGTGGTCTGATTTTGATGTGCTTTTGACTTCTTATGGCACTTATCGTCAAGATGAGGATAAGTACCGAAGGCATCAGTGTCATACATTGTTTTTAGACGAGGCACAAATGGTCAAAAATACCAACACTAAAACGTTCCAAGCAATCAAACGTGTGAAAGCTCAGCAACGTTTTGCCCTTAGTGGCACTCCGATTGAAAATCGTGTGGATGAGATTTGGGCATTATTCTACTTATTGATGCCGGGGTTATTACCATCATTCAAACAATTTCAATCACTGTCGACCGAAGAAATTCGTCATTTGATTCGTCCGTTTATTTTACGTAGAACGAAGCAAGAAGTTTTGACGGAATTGCCCGATAAAGTTGAAACAACGATTTATAGCGAGTTAACACCAGAACAAAAAGTCGTTTACTTAGCGCAATTAAAAGAAATTCAAGAACAGATGAGTGGTATGAATACTGAACAATTTCGTGAGAATCGTTTTAGTATTTTATCAGGGATTACCCGTTTACGCCAAATTTGTTGTAGTCCAGCGTTATTTATGCCGGATTATCACGGTGAATCAGGTAAGTTAAAACAACTTGAGGCTTTAGTTGAATCGGCTTTAGCAAGTGGTCGTCGCATGTTAATCTTCTCCCAGTTTACAAGTATGTTGTCGATTATTGAGGCGCGTTTAGCGAAAATGGGACAAGAAGTCTTTTATTTACGAGGCAGTACTTCAAGTGCTAAGCGTCAGGAAATGGTCGATGCCTTTAATGATGGTCAGCATTCGATTTTCCTGATTTCGCTAAAAGCAGGCGGCACCGGTCTGAATTTAACGGGAGCTGATACGGTTATTTTATATGATCTATGGTGGAATCCGGCTGTCGAAGAGCAAGCGACCGGACGCGCGCATCGTATGGGACAAGAAAAAGAAGTCGAAGTTTGGCGTTTAGTGGCAGAGGGCACAATTGAAGAAAAAATTGTTAGTTTGCAAGCACAAAAGAAAAGTCTCTTCACAGATATTTTAGGTTCAAGTGCGACGCAATTGACAGAAGAAGATATAAGACAGTTGTTATTGGAATAATGATGCTGGCAGCTACTGGAATGTTTCTTTGAAACGATACTAGTACCCGAACGTCCGATTTTTTGATATGATGAAACTAATGAGTGAAGGAGGCAGATCAACGTGAAAAAAATAATGACGGTTTTCGGGACGCGCCCGGAAGCAATAAAAATGAGCCCCTTAGTGAAGGAACTAGAAAGCCGTGATAACATTGAAACGATCGTGTGTGTCACGGGTCAGCATAAAGAAATGTTGCATCAAGTATTGAGTGTGTTTGACATTGCACCAGACTACGATTTAGAAATTATGAAGCATAATCAAGATTTATTCGATGTGACGATGGCTATTTTAGATCGTATTAAACCGATATTAGTCGCAGAACAGCCTGATGTCGTGTTAGTACATGGTGATACATCAACGACATTTGCGACGGCCTTAGCGTGTTTTTATCTAAGAATTCCAGTCGGACATGTTGAAGCGGGACTTAGAACCCATAATATATATTCTCCTTATCCAGAAGAATTCAATCGTCAAGCAGTTGGGCTAGTGTCAGCCTTTAATTTCGCTCCAACCGAGCAAGCAAAAGCGAATTTGTTGAAGGAAGGCAAAGACGAAGCGAGCATCTTTGTTACGGGAAATACCGCGATTGATGCCCTGGCGACAACAGTCAACGGTGATTATCGTCATGAAGTGCTGGATTGGGTAGATGATGCGCGTTTAATTACGATTACCGCGCACCGTCGTGAAAACTTAGGTGAACCAATGCGCCATATGTTTAAAGCAATTCGTCGTGTGGTCGATGAATACCCGGATATTAAAGTGGTCTATCCTATCCACATGAACCCCAAAATTCGTGAACTAGCAGATGAATTTTTTGGTGATTCTGATCAGATGAAAATTATCCCACCGCTTGAAGTGGTAGAGTTTCATAATTTATTGGCAAATAGTTACTTAATCCTAACTGATAGCGGTGGCATTCAAGAAGAAGCCCCATCGTTAGGTAAACCAGTGTTGGTGATGCGCGACACGACCGAACGACCAGAAGGGATAGCAGCAGGTACCTTGAAATTAGTTGGAACAGAAGAAACAACGATTTATGAAAACTTCAAGTTATTGTTAGATGATGACGCGACGTATCAAACAATGTCTGTAGCAGCTAACCCGTATGGTGATGGTACTGCCAGCCGCCAAATTGTTGATATTTTGTTAGAAAAGTTAAGTTAATTTATCAAAAGTAGTAACGATGAGAGGAGTCGTTGCTACTTTTTATTTTGGAAAGTTGAACAAAGGGCTTTGCTTTACAACCCTCGTTTATTTTGCTTAAATTAAAGGAATGAAAGGAAGTGAAAGCTGTGTTGAAAAGATTTTTTGGTTATTACAAACCTTATAAGAAATTATTTATACTAGATTTTACTTGTGCGGTGATTGCGGCCGCATTGGAGTTGGCGTTCCCCGTAGTCGTTAACAATGTGATTGATAATGTTTTGCCAAAAGGTAATTGGCGTTTGATCATGTTAGTCTGTTTGGCGTTATTAGTCTTCTATATCATTAATACTGTTTTACAATATATTGTTGTCTATTTCGGACATATGCTCGGGGTTAATATCGAAACTGATATGCGTAAGCAATTATTCGCTCACCTGCAAAAACAACCGTTTGAATACTTTGATAATAGTAAAACGGGTAAATTGATGAGTCGTTTAACGACTGACTTATTTGAAATATCAGAAGTCGCCCATCACGGTCCTGAAGATGTGTTTATTACGATTATGACCTTGATTGGTTCGTTTATTTTAATGTTTAGAATTCATGCGGGATTAGCGATTGCGACCTTTATTTTGATTCCATTTTTAACGATTGCCTTAGTCTTCTTTAATAAGAAGATGACCAAGGTGAACACGGAGATTTACAACAGTTTAGGTGAGTTTAATGCTGGAATTGAGGCAAGTGTGAGTGGGATTCGTGTCGTGCAAGCTTTTGCTAATGAACGATTTGAAGAAGAACGTTTCGCTAGTTTTAACCAAGGGTATCGCAGAGCTAAATTAGCGTTTTATCGTTTAATGGGGACCAGTTCTTCCTATAACTATTTTATGATTCGTTTAATCAATTTATTCGCGCTGATTTTTGGTTCATACTATGTCATTAAAGGTGAAATTACGACCGGTCAGTTTGTTGGCTTTATTTTATTATCGAATATTTTTGTGAAGCCAATTGAAAAAGTGAATACGATGATTGAAAGTTATCCGAAAGGGATTGCAGGCTTCAAGCGTTTTACGGAAGAAATTGATAAAGAACCGCTAATTAAAGATCATGCTGAGGCAGTGACTTTGCCGAAAGTACAAGGGAATATTCAGTATCAACATGTTTCGTTTGCGTATAGTGATGGTACGGAAGTCTTGAATGATATTAATTTAACGATTAAGCCTGGCGAAACGATTGCTTTTGTGGGGCCAAGTGGTGCGGGGAAAACCACGTTGACCAATTTGGTGCCACGTTTTTATGAGATTAGTGGGGGTTCGTTACAAATTGATGGTTATGATGTTCGTGACGTGACGCTGTCATCACTACGTAGTCAAATCGGGATTGTGCAACAGGAGGTCTTCTTATTCCCAGGAACGATTCGTGAAAATATCGCCTACGGTAAGTTGGACGCAACGGATGCTGAAATCCTGCAAGCTGTTAAGTTAGCTCATTTAGAAAAAGTGATTGACCAAATGCCAGAGGGGTTAGAAACGGTCATTGGTGAGCGTGGCGTGAAATTGTCAGGTGGTCAAAAACAACGTGTGGCAATCGCTCGCATGTTCTTGAAAAATCCGCCCATTCTAATTTTAGATGAAGCCACATCAGCGCTTGATACCGAAACCGAACAAGTCATTCAAGAATCGCTGTTTTCGTTAGCAGAAGGACGTACAACGTTAATTATTGCACATCGTTTAGCGACCATTAAGTACGCTACGCGTATTGTTGTCATTAATGAGCAAGGGATTGTCGAAAGTGGGACGCATGATGAATTATTAGCATTAAATGGTGCCTATAAAAAATTATATGACGCTCAATTTGCATAATATATCTTAACCACGTATAAAAAGTTTAGCAGTCATTAAGCAATCAGTCGCTATTTGACTTGATGCCAAAAGACTGCTAAACTTTTTTAAGATTAAAAAAGCGTGGTAGCGATAGAGGAGAGTTTAATGTTAATTGAAGTAGTGGAAATTGTGTTAATCTTTTTAATCACCACTTATAGTGCCATTTTTTTATCATTAGGATTGTGGGTGATTCAGATGAAGCAAGTCAGCACCAAATTAAGCAACCAGCCGGAGAAGCTAGAAGCTTATTTTGAAAATTTAACACAACGTAAAGTGTTTTTAAGGTCAATGGCTAATTATTTATTTATTATGTTAGTTTTTTCTATCTTGTTAGCGATGACTTTTTGGCGTGAAAAACCCATTTATGCAGTCTTTTTATTTGGTTGGGGACTGTTTCATTTAGCCTATAAATATTGGCAGAAGAAAGATCAGTTTCATATTATGATTCAAAAAAAGACAAAAAATAAATAATATATAGAAGGAACAGATAGCTAACGTAAAATAAGTTAGTTGTCTGTTCTTTTTTTGCGTATCAATCGGAAAAAATATAATGAATATATTAATATACTTATCAATAACGGTAGTGATATAATGGAAAAATCGGTAAAGTTATACGCCATTAATGAACTAATTAAACAAGGGATTAAAGTTGTTAAGGTAGCATATTTAGCGGTTTGTATTATTAACTATTTGGGGGAATTAGTAATGTCAGATTTTGTTACGGATCGTTTTTTTGGTAAAAAGCATTATAAATTAAAAATTTATCAAAGTTTGTTGTCGTTAAGTATGTGGTTTTTAGTGGTCGCGCCAGTCGTCATTACGTTGAACTCGATTTACTTTAAAGTAAAACCTTTAACGTTCATTCAATGGAAGTATCGTGAAGGGTTTAAAATGTACCATACAGTCGTTGACTTTTTATTAGTCGCGTTGGTTGTATTTTTAGTAGTGGGGTTATTATTAACGCTTAGAAACAACTACATGATTAAAAATTATTATAAGAAACAAGTAACATACGATGAAAAAAGAGTAGCAGGGAAAGCTGCATTATTGGAAGAAGTTTATACCGAGCGTTTTGGTTCAGTGCAAGAAAGACAAGCCGTTAAGTATTATTCGATTAGTGAAGAGAAGAATTTCGACGCTAGTTTTGTCAGTGATTTGTACCAAGATGGAGGATTTTAAGAGACATGTTTAAAGAGGTAGGAGAATTTTTATTTACAGTTTTGTCGCTATACCCTATTTTGGGTGCGATGTTTTTAGTAGTAGGGGTTTTATGTTATAAATTTTTGTATCAACACGAAATTCAAGAGTTTCAACGTATCGCGCCTGAAGAACAGCCAATGGTAACGATTATGATTCCAGCACATAATGAAGAAGTCATGATTGAACAAACGATTCATTATTTAATGAATGAATTACTATATCAAAACTATGAAATTTTAGTGATGGATGATGGTTCAACTGACCAAACACCAGCTATTTTGGCACGTTTATCTGCACAGTATGAAAAATTACGTGTTGTACGTGTTGAAGCGAATAAAGGGAAAGCTCATGCCTTTAATTTAGGGTTATCGTTTGCTAAAGGAGAGTACATTTTAAGTAATGATGCTGATACGGTGCCAGAAGTTGACGCTTTAAATAAATACATGAACTATTTTCTTTCTGAAGAAGGTCGTAACATTGCCGCTGTCACAGCGAATATGGACGTCCAAAATCGTGACCGTTTAATTGAAAAGTCTCAAACTGTAGAGTTTTCAAGTATTGTTGGAACGATTAAACGAGCACAAATGGGCATGTTAGGTTCGATGTATTCATACAGTGGCGCTAATACGATGTATCGTAAAGCTGCCTTAATCGATGTCGGCTTGTTTAGACAAGACCGTGCAACAGAAGATATTAGTATTTGTTGGGATCATCAGTTCTTTGGATGGCGTGCAGTGTTTGCACCAGAAATTATGTTCTTCATGAATGTGCCAAGCTCATTAGAAATGTTGTATTTACAACGTAAACGCTGGGCAAAAGGTGGAACAGAAGTGTGGTTGACGAACTTTAAGCGCGTTTTCAGTAATCCAATTAAAAATTTACCAAAAGTTGTCTTGTTTATAGATCAAACATTGAGTATTGTGTGGAGTTTGTTTTATGTGGTGTCGATGTTTATTTTTTCTTTCACGTTAATGTACTATTTAGCAACGGGTAATACGGAAAGAATCCAGCATATGTTTGCGATGGCGTTTATCTTTATTACGATGGAGATGTTCTCTGGAATTATCCAACTGATCGCGTCGTTAATTTTAGATAACAAAGGTCGTAAGTTTAAATATTTGATTTTTGCACCTTTTTATATGATTTTATATTGGCAAATGAATGCTATTACGATTACGACTACGTTTATTCCAGCGGTTAAAACCATTTTAGGATTTGGTTCAGGTACTTGGAAAAGTCCAGAACGCGTTCAAATGATTTCTACTAATAATGATTAGTCATTTCGTTGTTTTTTTTTTGAGAGCATTCAATATTTATGCATCTTACAATGATAGAGATTTTTAATAGTAAAATGATTAATACGATCGCGTATAACATAGTAATCTCTCCTTTTAGTGCCGAATACACGAGAATCTGTTGGTAAGAATATAAAGGATATACAACGGAAAACGTGATAATTATACATATGTGCGTTTTTTATGCATATCAAACCGTTATTTTGTTTATGATTATTAATTATAAAGAACATCTTTTATTTATTCAAGTTATAAAACTATGAGTAAATGAAAGAGGTTCTTTTTTTATTAAATCTCAAAAGTAGGATAGCATTAACGCAAGCTATTTTAATGAGAATATGATAGAATATAGTCAAGAAGTAATAGAACTGACATAGAAAATAGACAATTAAGACTTGAGAAGGCCGACGAAAAAGAAAAAAGCTGTTTGTGTAACCTTTTTCAACTTTCAACATTTGAAAAAAGGATGAGGCAAATAGCTTTTCTTTCGTTCAGCCTCAACAGTCCTTAATGAAAGGTTTATTAATAAAATAAAGAGGTGAAGTTTGTGAGTTCAATAAAAATCATCCCTTTTGGTGGCGTACGTGAGAATGGTAAAAACATGTACGTAGCTGAAATAGAAGAGGATATCTATATTTTAGATTGTGGATTACAATATCCAGAAAATGATTTATTAGGAATTGATTCTGTTATTCCTGATTTTTCTTATTTAGTAGAAAATAAAGACCGTATCGTCGGTGTGTTCTTAACACATGGTCATGCGGATGCAATTGGTGCGCTACCTTATTTATTAGCGGCGGTTGAAATGCCAGTTTTTGGTTCAGAATTAACGATTGAATTAGCGAAGCTAGCGACAACCGGTTATCCTGGTTCAAAAAAATTCAAAGATTTCCATGTGGTAAATGAGCTGACAGAAATCGACTTCCCGACAAGTACGGTAAGTTTCTTCAAAACCACGCATACCATTCCTGATTCATTAGGGATTGTACTAGGTTCAACAGAAGGCAGCATTGTTTATACTGGTGACTTTAAGTTTGATCACAGTGCGATTGATATGTATAAGACAGATTTTGGACGTTTAGCTGAAATCGGACAAAAAGGCGTTTTTGCGTTATTAAGTGATTCATCTAACGCTGAAAATCCTGCACAATTAGTCTCTGAAAAACAAATTGCTGAAGAAGTGGAAGATACGGTGAAGTACTGGAATGGCCGTATTATTGTAGCGGCTGTTGCTAATAACATTCAACGTCTACAACAAATCTTTAACGCAGCACATCGCGCAATGCGTAAAGTCGTATTGACAGGTCGCAATGTGAATGAAGTCATTGAAGTAGCGATTCGTTTAAATAAATTAACGTTACCTAGTGACGATTTGATTATTAAATATCAAGATATGAAGAATTATCAACCAGAAGAGTTGTTGATTTTAGAAACAGGTCGTCACGGCGAACCGATTAAATCATTACAACGTATGGCGAATCAACGTGGTCGCGGTATTCAATTAGGTGAGGGCGATTTAGTTTATATTACAACGACCCCTTCAACGGCCATGGAAACTGAAATGGCGAAAACTGAAAATATGGTCTATCGTTCAGGCGCAACTGTGCGTACGATTTCTGATAATATTAAAGTATCAGGCCACGGTAGCCCAGCTGATTTACAGTTGATGATTAACTTGATGAAACCACGTTACTTTGTGCCAATTCAAGGTGAGTACCGTGTCTTAGCGGCGCATGCTGATTTAGCACATGATGTTGGGATTGATTACCGCAACATCTTCATTACAGGTCGTGGTGATGTTATTGAGTATGATGGTAAACGTATGCATATGGCAGGCAGTGTCGAAGCTCAAAATATTATGGTTGATGGTATCGGTGTTGGTGATATTGGGAACATCGTCTTACGCGATCGTCGTATTTTATCAGAAGATGGCGTCTTCATCGCTGTTACGACGATTAACCGTAAAACACGTAAAATTGTGGCGAAACCACAAATCTCAACACGTGGCTTTGTCTATGTGAAGGATAACCGTGAGTTAGTGGAAGAAAGTGCTAAAATCGTTGAAAAAATTGTTGAAGAACAGTTAGTCGATAACGATTTTGAGTGGAGCAAACTAAAACAAGAAATTCGCGACCAATTAAGTCGCTACCTATTTGACCAAACCAAACGTCGCCCAGTGATATTACCGGTGATTATGGAATCAAGTCAAAGACGGAAATAATGGATATAGAAAAAGTAGTAGCCTAATGTTGGAATTGGGCTACTACTTTTTTAATAATTTTGTTAATTTATATTTTGTGTAAGCGTTTTATATGGTATTCTTTTTGTGTAATAAAAAAACGCCGAGAACAGCGTCACAAAAGTTGGGAACGGACAAAGCCTTATTTTAACTCGCTATGTTGTTTTGAATGTTTCCAAAGATAGTATAGCATCTTCGGTTCAAATAATCAACGTAAAAAGGAGGAAGTATGAAAAAATATTCAATTGGTTTAGATATCGGTACGAATTCAGTAGGGTGGGCGGTTGTAGATGATAATCATCGAGTAATCAAAAGAAGAATGAACGTACAAGGGAACACACATCATTCATCTGTTAAGAAGAATTTTTGGGGTGTTAGGTTATTCGAGGAAGGAAAGACTGCACAAGATACGCGTTTAAAAAGAACGACTAGAAGACGTTACACTAGAAGGAATAATCGTTTACGTTATTTACAAGCTATTTTTCAAGAAGAGATGCAAGGTATTGACCAAAATTTCTTTTATCGATTAGATGAAAGTTTTAAAGTGATAGAGGAAAAAGAATATAGTAAGTATCCCATATTTGCTACTCTTGAGGAGGAAGTCGATTACCATAAGAAATTCCCTACTATTTATCATTTAAGAAAAGCGTTGGCTGATGATAATACAAAGTATGATTTACGACTAGTTTATTTAGCAATTGCCCATATTCTTAAATATCGTGGTCATTTTCTTATAGAAGGTGATTTAGAAGCTGAAAATAGCTCGGTATTAGAAACATTTAAGTTGTTCTTAGAAGAGTACAATGATTTGTTCCAACAACAAGCGGATAAAACGTATGTTAACTACTTGAAGTTTTCTAATCATATTGAGGATATTTTAACTTCAACATTATCGAAAACTAAAAAAACAGAGCAGTCGCTTACCTTATACCCATCTGAAAAAAGAAATGGAAAATTAATGCAATTTTTAAAATTAATAGTAGGCTTACAAGGTGATGCAAAAAATATTTTTGAGGATTTAGAAGAAAGTTATAAGTTACAGTTTTCTAAAGAAGACTTCGATGAAGATTTAGAAGAACTTTTAAGTCTTGTTGGAGATGAATACGCCGAGCTATTTGATAAGGCAAGGAATGTTTACAAAGCGATTGAACTAAGCAGAATAATTAGTACATCAGACACAAAAACAGGTGCCAAACTATCTAGTAGTATGATTGAAAAATATGAAAATCATCAAGAAGACTTAGCGAGATTTAAACAGTTTTGTAAACAAAAGCTTGAGAAAGAATATTATGCGATTTTTTCAGATGAGACACAAGCAGGCTATGCAGGTTATATTAATAATTCATCAAAAGTAAATCAAGAGGCATTTTACAAATATATTAAAGGGAAAATCGCGAAAATTGAAGGTTCTGAAGAATTTCTAGATAAGATTGAGCGAGAAGTATTTTTACTTAAACAACGTTCGTTTCACAACGGGATTATTCCACATCAAATTCATTTATCAGAATTGAGAGCAATTATTGCCAATCAAGGACAATATTATGCGTTTTTATTGGACAATCAAGAAAAATTAGAAACACTGTTAACATTTAGAATCCCATACTTTGTAGGGCCATTAGCTAATGGTGGTAGTGATTTCTCATGGTTAGTAAGAAAAGAATCAGGCAGTATTACTCCATATAATTTTTACGATAAGGTAAATAAAAGCGAGTCAGCCGTTAACTTTATCGAAAAAATGACTAATTTTGATACGTATTTACCAAAAGAAAAAGTGCTGCCTAAGCATAGTTTAATCTATGAGAAATATATGGTGCTAAATGAATTAACGAAAGTAACGTATATTGATGATCGCGGGCGCGAATTGAATTTTTCTGGGGAAGATAAAGAGAGAATATTTGAAGAGTTATTTAAAAAGGAACGTCGAGTTACTAAAAATAAGTTAGAAGCCTATTTACAACAAGAACTGCAAGTTGAAACGGCTCAAATTAAGAGTGGTATAGATAAACAATTCAATGCTAGTTTCGGCACGTATCATGATTTGATAAAGACGGGAATAACTGCTACTTTTTTAGATGATGAAGAGAACGAAGAAGTTTTAGAAGATATCATTAAAGTTTTAACATTATTTAAAAATCGTGAAATGGCTAAAGAACAGTTAGACAAGTTAAACTTACCTTTTTCAAAAGAAACGATGAAGAAATTAGCTCGCCGTCACTATACGGGCTGGGCGAGATTTTCTCAAAAATTGCTTACAGGCATTCGTGATAGAAATACACATAAAACTATAATGGATTTTTTAATGGAAGATGATGGTTCTCCGCGTCATCCTAATCGCAATTTGATGCAACTAATCAATGATAGTAGATTATCATTTAAAGAAGAAATTGAAAGTTGTCAAGAAATTGCAGATGATAAGGTCATTGAGGATTTAGTACAAGATTTAGCAGGAAGCCCAGCGATTAAAAGAGGGATTACGCAAAGTATTAAAGTGGTAGATGAATTAATTAGTATTATGGGATATCCACCACAGAGAATCATTATTGAAATGGCCCGTGAGAATCAAATCACAAGTGAAGGGAAAAAGAAATCTGCGCGTCGTAAGAAAAAAATTGAAACAGGATTAAAAGAATTGGGAAGTCAATTACTAAGTGAGTATCCTGTTAGTAATGAAGCTTTAAATAAGGATAAATTGTTCTTGTACTATCTTCAAAATGGTAAGGACATGTATACTGGTGAATCTTTAGATATTGGTCGCCTAAATGAATACGATATTGATCATATTATTCCTCAAAGTTATGTGACGGATAATTCGATTGAGAATCGTGTATTAGTAACACAAAAAGGAAACCGTGGGAAATCAGATGATGTACCTAGTAGAGAAGTTGTTACTAGTCAAAAAGCGAATTGGCAACGTCTTTTAAAAGTTGGGTTACTTGGGGAACGAAAATTTGATAACTTAACCAAAGCTGAACGTGGCGGTCTAAACGAAGGTGACAAAGCTCGCTTTATTAATCGTCAGCTAGTTGAAACTCGTCAAATTACAAAAAATGTGGCGCAATTATTACACCATCGATATAACCATGCCGAGCAGTCAGATGTTGAGGTGGTCACAATTAAATCTGCGTTAACCAGTCAGTTCAGAAAGACGTATGAGTTTTATAAAGTACGTGAAGTCAATGATTATCACCACGCTCACGATGCCTATTTAGCGTGCGTTGTAGCGAATACGCTTTTAAAAGTGTACCCTAATTTGACCAGTGATCTAGTATATGGCCAATACCGTAAAGTTAAACTTAAAGGTGATAATAAAGCGACACAAGAGAAAATACGTTACAGTAATTTAATGAAATTCTTTGGTGAAGTAAACAAAGAAGATTATCAGTATGGCGATAAATGGAATCAAGAAGATATTACTCGTGTAAAAAAAGTGATGAATTCTCGACAAATGAATATTGTGAAAAAAGTGGAAATAGGCTCAGGAGAATTTTATGATAGTACAATTTATAAAAAAGATGAATCAGATAAGTTAATCCCTGTTAAACGAGGATTAAATACTAAGAAATATGGCGGATATAAAAAATCTCAATCGTTGTACTTTGCAGTTATTACACATGGGAAAAATATAAAGAGAAAAACAGAAGTTATAAGTATTAATCGAATGGATAAGGGGTTATTTGAACTGAATAGTACAAAGTTTTTAGAAAATAAAGGCTATGTAAATCCTAAGTTAATAAAGATATTGCCGATTAATACTTTGTTTGAAGAATCTAATGGGGTTAGACGTTTAATTACCGGAGCAGATGAATTACAAAAAGGAAATCAATTTATAGTATCTAATTCAATACTTAAATTTTTATATCTAGCTAAGCGATATGAAAATTTGAGTAAAGAAGAAAGAGAGGTATTCATAGAATCACTAGATATAGTACATGAACTGATAGAAAGAGTAATTGAATTTTATGAAACATATGTTAAGCCCGGGGATAAATCAGTAGGTGTTTTGCTAAGAGAAGCATACAAAAATCAAAAAAATAGTTTAGAACAATTATCCAAAGATGTCATAAATTTACTAACTATAACTAGGATGGGGACATCTGCAAATATCGAATTTTTAGGTGTGAAAATACCACAAAAAAGATACAGAAGACAGTTAAATAATGTTATTAATTCGGTTATGATTTTCCAATCAATCACAGGATTGTATGAAACACGTTATAAATTAGGTGAATAGTTATGGGATGGCGTACGGTAGTAGTTAATACTCACTCAAAGCTATCTTATAAGAATAACCATTTGATTTTTAAATCAGCCACGCTACAAGAAATGATTCATCTATCAGAAATAGATATTTTGTTACTAGAAACAACAGATATTTTAATCACGACAATGTTAATGAAACGACTTGTTGATGAGAACGTTCTAGTAATATTTTGTGACGATAAACGATTACCCAAAGCCACTATCATGCCGTATTATGCACGACATGATAGTAGCTTGCAATTAGGCAAGCAAATTGAATGGGATGAAAATCTTAAAGCGTTAGTTTGGACGGAGATTATTTCTCAAAAAATCATTAATCAATCACGATTTTTAAGGAAAGTAGAATTCCAAGAAAAGGCTGAAGCCATTATGATGTTGTACGAAACATTAGAAGTTTATGATCCAACTAATCGAGAGGGACACGCAGCGAGAACCTATTTTAATACATTATTTGGAACAAAGTTTTCTAGGGCACAAAATAATGACATTAATGCGGGACTAGATTATGGCTACACACTGTTGATGAGTTTATTTGCTCGAGAAATAGTAGTTGCTGGATGTATGACACAATTTGGTTTGAAACATGCTAATCAGTTCAATGATTTTAATTTAGCTAGCGATTTAATGGAGCCTTTTCGCCCGCTAGTTGATGAGATTGTCTATGAACACCGACAGTCTAAGTTTCCAACTATTAAACGTGCCTTGTTTCAACTGTTTCAGAATACTTATATTTATCGTGAAAAAGAAATGTATCTATCAAATATAGTGAAAGATTACGTCAAGAAAACTGTTAAAGTACTAAATTCCGAAAGTGAAGGAGTACCCAAATTTGAAAGATGAGTTATCGATATATGAGAATGATACTAATGTTTGATATGCCAGTAGACACTTCAGATGAACGAAAAGCATATCGAAAGTTTCGTAAATTTTTAATAAATGAAGGTTTTATAATGCATCAATACTCTGTTTATAGTAAAATATTGTTAAATGGTAGTGCAAATCAAGCGATGATTACAAGATTGAAACAAAATAACCCTAAAAGTGGCATGATTACTTTGTTGACGGTTACAGAAAAACAATTTTCTAGAATGGTGTACTTGAATGGAGAACGAGACACGTCAATAAGAAATACGGATAGTCGATTGATTATCTTAGGAGAATTTGAAGATGAAGATTAATTTTCCTTTATTAGAAACGGCAATTGAAATTGAAAGACCTACCATATTTGTTGTAGAAGATACTAAGGTGTTTTCTAATTTGATAAAAGATTTTTATCAGTATGGTGAAACAAGTAATCAGTTGAAAATTTTCGAAAAAACACAGCGATCATTATTAGTTTCAGAATTGATGGTCATAACGGATATCTTATCTTTTGATATGAATAGTTCAAGTATATTAAAGTTGATTTATCAAGAGTTAGCCGAACATTTGAATGATGATCCTGAGAAAAAATCCAATATAGAATATTATTTGAATCATATACACGATTGCCTAATAAATGATTCAATAGAATATGATTTAGATTTGATTATGGAGGAACCAGAAATACAAGATGTTTACAAGTTTTTTAAATTGAAAGTCAATTCGATGCAATCCTCAATTTTTGAAACTACACTAGAAATAATAGATTTGTATAAGAAGTTGAAAAAGAAAAAACTGTTAGTTTTAATTAATAGTTGTTCCTACTATAGTCAAGAAGAATTACAGGAATTAATATCTTACATTTCTTTGCAAAATAGTCCAGTCTTAATGATTGAACCACGTAGAATAGAAGGTGTAGAACAAATTGTTTTAGATAATGATTTTTATTTAACGAATTAGTAAAGAGATGGAAATGTTCAAGACTAAAATCTTGCTAGGATGAGCAGTGCGATTACGAAATTCCGTAGAAAGATTTTTCTGCGAGGTTTTAGAGCTGTGTTGTTTTGAATGTTTCCAAAACACGCTGGGTCAACGAAAAAGTAATTCCAATGTTTTAGAGCTGTGTTGTTTTGAATGTTTCCAAAACTTTAGCCTTTACCTTATATTTAATCTTCGAGTTTTAGAGCTGTGTTGTTTTGAATGTTTCCAAAACACTCAACAGATGCAAACGTAGCTTTCGGAAGTTTTAGAGCTGTGTTGTTTTGAATGTTTCCAAAACTTTCAGAAGTCATTACACGACTGATACCTTGTTTTAGAGCTGTGTTGTTTTGAATGTTTCCAAAACTGGCAGTTTCGATTGATAAATTGATTGGTTGTTTTAGAGCTGTGTTGTTTTGAATGTTTCCAAAACATTCTTCATGGATAAATGTCACGTAATCACGTTTTAGAGCTGTGTTGTTTTGAATGTTTCCAAAACTTCAGCTCCAAAAAGCTTACTGTTTAACCTGTTTTAGAGCTGTGTTGTTTTGAATGTTTCCAAAACTACAAATTATCGAAAGTTTAGCTTGCCCAAGTTTTAGAGCTGTGTTGTTTTGAATGTTTCCAAAACACTCTGCTAACTCCACCAATTCTGATAAGTGTTTTAGAGCTGTGTTGTTTTGAATGTTTCCAAAACCTAAAGATTCTGATATGCTTTTATCTGAAAGTTTTAGAGCTGTGTTGTTTTGAATGTTTCCAAAACTCAAATAGATGAAGTTACTAAAGCAATTCTGTTTTAGAGCTGTGTTGTTTTGAATGTTTCCAAAACCGTTACTAGAATTCGCTGAAGCTTACGAGCGTTTTAGAGCTGTGTTGTTTTGAATGTTTCCAAAACTTCCTTTCATCCACCCAGCTCCCAATTCGAGTTTTAGAGCTGTGTTGTTTTGAATGTTTCCAAAACTGAACTACGCCTCGCTGTTCGCTCGTTGTTGTTTTAGAGCTGTGTTGTTTTGAATGTTTCCAAAACCAAGGACCAGAGCCTAGCGAAGAAGAACGTGTTTTAGAGCTGTGTTGTTTTGAATGTTTCCAAAACGGCGTGGGTGCTCTTCATGATAGGCATATAGTTTTAGAGCTGTGTTGTTTTGAATGTTTCCAAAACTGAAAGAATATGATGGTGTATTGCAAGCTAGTTTTAGAGCTGTGTTGTTTTGAATGTTTCCAAAACGATTGTCAAAAAGATTAAGATTGGATATTGGTTTTAGAGCTGTGTTGTTTTGAATGTTTCCAATCGGATAAGAAAATAACGATTGAAACAAAAGATGAATTTATTCGTATGAATGCTCTTTACGCTCGGAAAATCAATAAAATTAGTAAAGGGTTAGTCTGGTTTTATTTTCTAGTTGGTTTTTTAGTAGTTCTGCATGGTTTTTATAATATCATCAGTGTTTGGGAATTTTTGACATCTATGTCTAATGTTTTGTATAGTTTGTTTTTTTGTAGGAGAAATATTAATCGGTGTTTTAATCATGTTAGCCGGCTACTATTCAGGTGTGTTAACGGCTAAGCGTTGGGTTAAAAAGCCTAATAATCAAGTGGCGTTTGAAAAGGTGACAGTGACGATTGATGATCAAGGATTTATTGTGAATAATGCGCGACATGAATTTTCGCGAATTAGTTGGCAATCAGTGGGCAATGTTTACGAGACTAAGAAATTTTTCTTATTTGAATTTACGGAACATCAAATTAGCACGCTTCCCAAACGTGTCTTAACACAGGCTGAACAAGAGGAATTATTAGATATTATTAAGCGCAATTTTTCAAAGAATGTTAAAAAGTTTGACATTTAAGCTTATAGGTCGCTATTATTCATTTAAAGAGTAATAGTGGCTTTTTTTGTATAATAAATGCTTTTTGGATAAGAAGTTAGGTGATTTTAATCATTATCAAATGTAAAGGGTTACTTTTAGCTTTTTAGTTTACTTCCTAACTTTTTTAGTATAAGATAAATAGCGTTGTGTTAAAAAAATAAAAAAATAAGAATATTTGATTTTAATGTTCGGTTTTAGGAGGAAATAGTATGAAAGACAAAATTCTTTCTTATTTCGAGATTGAGAAGCTAAATACGACAGTCCGTCGTGAAATTTTAGCTGGTTTTACAACGTTTATTTCGATGGCGTATATTCTATTCGTGAATCCATCTGTTTTAGGAGCTTCAGGAATGGATGAAGGGGCTGTTTTCACCGCGACGGCATTGGCGAGTGCTTTTGGCTGTATTTTAATGGGGTTATTAGCTCGTTATCCAATTGCGACTGCTCCAGCGCTAGGAATTAATGCCTTCTTCTCTTATACAGTTTGTATTGGGATGGGAGTACCTTGGGAAACAGCGTTAGCAGGCGTTTTTGTCGCTTCATTAATTTTTATTCTAATTACCGTTTTTAAATTGCGTGAAATGATTATTGACGCGATTCCATCTGATTTGAAACATGCAATCGGTGGCGGTATCGGGTTATTTATTGCCTTCTTAGGATTGAATGAAGGGGGTATTATTGTCGCGAATGAATCAACTTTAGTTGGTTTAGGACCGTTGACTAACGGGGCGACTTGGTTAACAATCTTTGGCTTGGTAGCGACAGCTATTTTAATGATTCGCAAAGTGCCCGGTGCGATTTTTATCGGGATGGCAGCGACAACGTTATTAGGATTAGGAACGGGTTTAATTGCGGCTCCGGAAAAAATCGTTTCAGCTGCACCAAGTTTGAAACCAACCTTCATGGTAGCGTTGAGTCATGTGAAAGATATTAATTCGATTCAATTAGTTGTAGTTGTTTTAACGTTTTTATTAGTGACGTTCTTTGATACGGCTGGTACGTTAGTTGGTTTAGCGAACCAAGCTGGTTTTATGAAAGACAACAAAATGCCACGTGTGGGTAAAGCGTTAGCAGCTGATTCAGCAGCGATGATGGCAGGTTCATTATTAGGAACATCTCCAGTAGGGGCGTATGTTGAGTCTTCTTCAGGAATTGCAGTTGGTGGACGTTCAGGTTTAACAGCTATTTCAACTGGTATTTTCTTTATTTTTGGGTTATTCTTCTCACCACTTTTATCAGTGGTAACGTCACAAGTAACGGCACCAGCTTTAATTATTGTTGGAGTGTTAATGGCGCAAGAATTACGCGATATTGATTGGGGCGCACTTGAAATTGCGATACCAGCCTTTTTAATTTTAATCGGTATGCCGTTAACTTACAGCATTTCTGATGGGATTGCGTTAGGCTTTATTTTCTATCCAATTACAATGATCGCAGCCAAACGTGGTAAAGAAGTCTCACCAATTATGTACGCTTTATTCTTTGTATTTGTTGGGTTTATGTGGATATTAAATGCACATAAGTAATACATAAAGATGATATGAAGTCTAGTGATTGAAAAATCACTAGGCTTTTTTGTTAAATAAATGTCGAAATATGTCAATTTCGTTGACAAAAAAATATTCCCTATGATACGATAATCTTCGTTGAAGATGAAATGAATTGAATTGAAACTTAAAGGAGTCATGAGATGAATAAAGAAATGATTAAAAATATTGTTTTAGGTGTCGCACTTACAGGTAGCCTTACCTTATTAATCCAAGCATTATACGCTGGTTCAGCTGCTCGTCTATTTTTACCAATTTTCTTTACGGTTGGTTTAGGATTAGGTTTATTACGCTTATTTGTTAACCATAATATTAAAAAAATGAAGGGTAAATCTTTAATGACAAAGATTTTATTCTTTGCGGTATTACTAGGGATAGGGCTACCATTCCAAAGCTGGTTCCGTACGAATGTCATGTTCGCGATGGATCCAAAAATTATGCCACGTAGCATTGCGATGATGGTGATGGGCGTTGTCAGCTTAACTGTTTGGACGATGAAATCAAAAAAACAAGAGGCTTAATAAGAACAAGTAACGTTACTCAAATTGAGTAGCGTTTTTTTGTTTCCTACTAGTTTGCTTTACATACTAGTGAGGGTGTGCTATTCTATAGTTGTAACTAGTATGTAAAACATAATAGCTAGGGAGTAGGAGAGGCCAATGAAAGAAACACAATTATTAAAAGGCGTACTCGATGGTTGTGTATTAGCGATTATTGCTGAAGAGGAGATATACGGTTATGAATTAGTGCAACGCTTAAAGGCTGCGGGATTTCAAACGATTATCGGTGGTACGATTTATCCGTTACTACAGAAATTAGAAAAAAATGGCTTCATTGATGGCGAAATGAAAAAATCACCGGAAGGACCTGACCGTAAGTATTTTACGATTACGGCAGAAGGGCAAGCGTATTTGTCTGGTTTTAAAAATCAATGGCAAGAATTAGTCGGAAAAGTGGATCGGTTAATGGAAGGAGCGGACAAACATGTCTAAAAACTATCGTGAACAAGCCAATCAATTGGCAGAACAGTTAACGCCCAAAAATAAAGTGTTTTTCGGTAAAATTCAACAGTACTTAGGTTTATCCAGTATTTTTTTGGATGAGGAGAAATTGAATGAACAGATCTATCAAATTGCCGTTGACTTAGTAGAAGCACAGTCGCATGGTGAAAGAGCAGAAGAATTCTTTGGTCAAGATTCTCAGGCAATCGCTGATGAATTATTAAAAAATACCCCGCCTTCTAGTTGGAAATCTCGTTTTAAGTTAGTAACATTTATTGTAGCGATTTTTTGGTTAGCCTTTATGATAACGGATTTTGGTGGATCGAAAGTTGCGACCATTAATCCATTGTTTTACGCTATGTCCATTATTATTGTCCCGATATATGTGGGACTATTTATACAGATGACTAAAAAATCGGTGTACCAAAAGGTGAAAAATAAATATCTCGATATGTTCAAGTATGGAATGCTTCCAATGATATTTTTGGGGATTAGTGGTTATATAGCAACTTTTTTACCAAATACTTGGAATTTCACGATTAGTTTTCCATATAATGTGTTGATAATTGGCTTGTTTATCGTGATTATGTTGATTTGTGATATCAGCTCTCGATTTGGTGAGGGATGGCGTTGGTTGTATCGAATAGGAGCGCTAGTTGGGTGCTGCGGATTGGTACAACAAGCTTTATATTATTTCACAACTTGGTCTGAAGAAAAAATTACATTCATTGGACTGGTTTTAATGGGTGTAATCGTTGTAGGTGTTGTAAAATATTTGGAAAAAAAAGAAGCCCGTTAAGGCTTCTTTTTTTTCGTTACTTTGCTAATTTAGCGTCTTGTTTTTTATGCATGGCATTCATCACGGCACGTGCGATAGGTTGTGCCACTAACAATTCAATGGCAAAGGCCACACCAAAATTACGTGGCCATTTTTGGAAATATGTTTTGAATGGTGCTAGTGATATTTCCCCCATTCCGAACCAACTACCAATAACGGTCATCACCATTGACATGAAGAAAACAGTGCATAGTGTGTCAATAATGATTTTTGAATTGAAACTATCGTTTTCCCCCACGATTTTTTGTGCTAATTTTGAGCCTAACGGGTGTAACAATGACACGACAACTAAAACCGTTATGAAGATAAAGGGTATTTTTTTCAAGATAGTAGTATAAGTGTCCATTGTAAAGCCGGCTTCTAACATTGAGATGATAGGCGCAATCAAATTAACTGATAAAAAGGCAATAATCAGTGTGAATAAAATCCCTTCTTTAGCATTACGTGGTAACTTCATATGAAAATCCATGTTTGTCCTCCTGTAAGCATAAAAAAGTTCAGCAAAGAATACCTACACGTCGAAACGTGTAGCTGTTTTTTGCTGAACCATTATACGCTATTATATTTTTAACCTTTTGTAGATTAACATAAATAAAAAATCAAAACTAATGATTTGCATTGTTTTCATGAAAAATTTCTAATTTCTTGTGAAATTTGATGTATAACACTTTGATTTTTCTTGCTCCTCCGTTATAATTTGTAAGGGAAATTTCACAAGTGTTCATGAGCCGATAAGTTTCGTGTTTAGTTGTGGTATTTTTAAACTAGATAAAGAAGGATGTTTTAATGTGTTAGAATTTGCAACGAAACTAGCGTCAATTATTTTGTTTGATATTGTCTTAAGTGGAGACAATGCTGTCGTTATTGCTTTAGCAACACGTGGTTTGGAAGAAAGTAAACGTAAAAATGCGATTATGATCGGAACAGCAGGCGCAATTATTTTACGAGTTATCCTAATGTTAATTGCTGTTCAATTATTAATGTTACCGTATGTGAAAATTGTTGGTAGTTTATTACTATTATATATTGCTTACGATTTACTAAAAACGGACACGGATGAAGATGCCCATATTAAAGAATCAGGTGGCTCTTATTTTTCAGCGATTCGTACGATCTTAATGGCTGACTTAGTTATGAGTTTAGATAACGTACTAGCAATTGCTGGGACAGCTGACGGGCACTTTGGTTTAGCAGTCATTGGTTTAGCTGTGAGTATCCCAATTATTATTTTTGGTAGTCAAGTTATCATTAAGTTGATGGATAAGTATCCGATTTTAATTTGGATTGGGGCAGCGATGATTGCTTATACAGCAGGAAAAATGTTTGTTGAAGATCATGCGATTGCAAAATTTGTTGATGGTTTAGTACCAAATATTAGCCATACACCAGCCGTACCATTAATTTTCGGTGCGATTTTAGTGTTAGGTAAATTATTGGTTAACCGTCTACAAGGATCAAACAAAACTGTTAATTCATAATTAAATCATTAAAAAGTCGTTCACGATGACTGTGAGCGACTTTTTTGTGCGCGTTAACGTGTATAATTAAAAGAGAAAAAATTAATAGAAATGAGGATTAACGATGACATTTGAAGAAGTATTACCGCAATTAAAGAAGGGTGCCAAGATTATTCGTAAAGGTTGGAGTGGTTTCGAGCTGTATGTCACACTAGTTGAAGGTGAAGTGTTTGATGGTTCACCCGTAACACCGTATTTTTTAATTAAAACAAGTGACGAAGGTTTCTCAAGTTTCGAGCCAACAGTCTGTGATATTTCAGCGGATGATTGTTGAATGAGAAATAGCTACTACGATTTAGCTAATCAAGTGGTGTTGGTAACGGGTGGCGCTTCAGGAATTGGTCTAGCACAGGCACGCGTGTTTTTGGAACAAGAGGCGTTTGTGTTTACTGTGGATTGTCAGCTAGGTGATATTCATCAGCATGAGATCTTAGAACAAGCTGTTGTGGCGTGCAAGAATCGTTTCGGAACGATTACGATTTTACTCAATACAGCCGGGATCTTAGATGATTATTTGCCGCTACATAAGACCGATGAAACACTGTGGGATAACATTTATGAAACAAATGTTAAAAGCACGTATCGTTTGACCAAATTAGTGTTACCGTCAATGTTGAAAAATAAGCGTGGCACAGTGATTAATATGCCCTCAATTGCCGGAATGATTGCTGGTGGTGGAGGCGTGGCTTATACAATGTCTAAACATGCGGTTGCGGGTTTCACGAAGCAGTTGGCACTTGATTATGCAGCGCAAGGCGTGAGTTTTAAAGGGATTGCGCCAGGTGCCATTAAGACAGCGATGACGCAAGCTGATTTCGAAGGTGATGGCCAAATGGCGGAGTGGGTGGCAGATGAAACGCCTGTCAAACGTTGGGCGAACCCAGAAGAAGTCACTGAATTAACTTTATTCTTGATAACACCGCAAGCGAGCTACTTACAAGGCGCGATTGTGCCGATTGATGGTGGCTGGTTATTAAAATAAAAATAGCAAAAAATGTTTTAAATAAGATTGTTTATTTAATAAAAAGGTGTATGCTATTAATTAGCGAATAAGATTCACACTACAACACTTCAGTCGGAAATTTTCCCATCCTTTGGTTGTAGTTATTACCAAGTTTAACTTGTAAAGGAGAACAAATTTAATATGGCTTATCAAAGAGAACAGGTACGTCGTCAATTCGACACCAAATCAATTGCAAAAATCGGACTAGTGACAGGGTTATACATTGTACTGACCCTCTTTCTATCGGTGATTAGTTTCGGAGTGCTCCAATTAAGGCTCTCTGAAATGTTTAATTTTTTATCGTTATACAACAAAAAATATGTGTTGGCGGTCACGCTAGGTGTGGCAATCGCCAATATGTTTTCGCCACTTGGGGTGATTGATGTAGTGGTTGGGAGTGTTTGTACCTTATGAAATCGATGAAAGTGAAATTAGTGGTAACAGCAGTTGTTTTTGCGATTTCAATGTTTACGGTCGCAGGACAACTAAAGATTATGTACCAAGCACCGTTTTTCATTAACTGGTTAGCGATTGGTTTAGGCGAGCTGTTTTTGATGAGCGTCGTGGCGTGTTAATTCACTGGCTATCGAAAAGAATTGATTTTACGAAATAATTAAAATAGAAAATAACAATAGATTGTTGAAATAAATGGGAAAATGATTAATAATACTGCGCATGAGCGGTGTTCTTTTTTTTGCGTTGACAATTGTTAGGTACCTATGTATACTACTGAGAGTAAACTTGAGGAAGGAGCGATTGAAAGATGGAGAATGAAAAAGTTGTAGAGTTGTTTTTTGAGGTTAATCGTTTGAATCGTCGTTTTGCTGAAAGAAAATACGGTAATTTAACACCGATGAGAGGGCAATATCGCTGCTTGTTAGCACTAGATAATCGTGGAAGCATGAGTCAAAAAGAACTAGCAGAAGTATTACAAATTCGTTCAACGTCAGCAGGAGAGCTGATTGCAAAGTTAGAACAAAAAGGCTATGTTTCAAAAACCACTTCACCACAAGATAAGCGTGTCAGTGTGATTGAATTAACAGAGCAAGGACGTCACGAAGCAAAACTAGTTTTACAAAAAAGAGTAGAGGCACATAAAGAAATGGTTGATATTCTTGATATAAAAGAAAAAAAACAGTTCTATCATATTTTATCTAAAATAGAACAGTACTATCTTGAGATGGAGGAAGAAAATATTGAGTAGTATAACATTGAGTGACAAAAGAAGGACGATGATTTTTATCAATATCGTGATAACGTGTATCGCGTTGACGATGTTGGCGACAGCGCTATCTACGGCTTTGCCGGCGATTGCTTCAGACTTATCTATTGATATGACGACAGGGCAATGGTTGACAAGTGGTTATTCTTTAGCGATGGGGATTGTGATGCCATTAACGGCATTCTTAATTACGCGCTTTCCTACAAAAAAATTATATGTGAGTGGGTTATTACTAGCACTAGTAGGATTGGTGCTATGTGCAACAGCTACTAATTTTCCAATGATGATGTTTGCTCGAGTGTTGCAAGCAACAGGTAATGGGATACTAACGTCGATGGCACAGGTTATTCTATTGACGATTTATCCGCCAGAAAAACGTGGGAGCATTATGGGATGGTACGGTTTATCATTGAGTGCGGCGCCAGTTGTCGCACCGACAATCGCCGGAATTATTGTTGATTTGTCGAATTGGCGTATGATTTTTTATGTGGTCATGGTGATCGTAGTTATTTCATTAATATGGGCATTGAAAGTGTTTGATAATGTGTTAGATGTTTCAGTTAAGAAATTTGATGTGGTGTCTTTCGTTTTAAGTGCTATTGGTTTTAGTGGTTTGACGTTAGGTATCGGCAATATAGGAACCTATTCATTCATGAGTTTCAATTCAGGCGGTATGTTATGTATTGGATTAGTTGCATTAATTATATTTGCGTTGCGTCAATTTAAATTAAGTCAACCGTTTTTAGATTTACGAGTATTTAAAAATAAGGAATACACCATGAGTGTCGTGGGGAGCATGTTACTTTATCTTGTGATGATGGGCTCAACGATGATTTTACCTTTATATATTCAGACCATATTAGGTAAGTCAGCCACCCTTTCTGGTTTAGTCGCTTTACCTGGTTCATTAGTGATGGCATTTATTAGTCCGATTGCTGGTAAGATGTATGATAAATTGGGGATGAAATTATTAACCATTGTGGGTGCACTATTTTTAACGTTCAGCAATTTAGGGATGTTCTTTATTAATGAACAAACTAGCGTGATAGTAGCAGGATTACTTAACGCGTTACGTTGTGCGGCGATTGGTTGCTTGATGATGCCGTTCGTAACATGGGGCTCAAGTAAAGTACCGCAACATTTAATGGCTCATGGGACAGCGTTATTGACGTCATTAAGAACGATTGCAGGAGCGATTGGTACCGCAATATTTGTTAGTTTAATGCATAATATTGCTAGCCATTCGCAAGTGGGTTCAACACTTGCTAATGAGATGCACGGATTGAACATGACATTCTTAATTATGAGCGGTATTTCAGTATTATTATTAGTTATCGGTTTGAGTATTAAAAAAGAGAGTCGTTAAAAATATTATAAAAAAGCGTGCGGAATTTTCGCACGCTTTTTTATAATATTTCTTGATACACTCGTTCGACATTTTGATAGAAAATTTTCTCGATTTCAGCGGTCGTAAAATCAGCTTGTGATAGACTATCAGCAATTTTATGAATGGAACGAATGTCTGCTAGTTCTTCGTTTATGGTAATCCCGTCAAAGTCAGAACCAAGCGCAATACAGTCAATACCCCCGACTTGTTTTAAATGTGTCGCATGACGCGCAATTGCTTCGCAAAGCGAGTGGGTTTCACCAGGGTTACGCAAGAAATTTTCATAATAATTAATGCCAATCACGCCTCCACGTTCACTGATGGCTTTAATTAAATCATTAGGTAAGTTGCGTGAATGGTAGGTAATCGCGCGTGCATTCGAGTGGCTCGCAACAAACGGTAAGTTCGTATGGGTCAAAATATCTTGGACTAACTGGTCGGAACCGTGTGACACATCAATTATCATACCGAGTTCATTCATACGTTGTACAATGTCAATCCCGGTCGAGGTTAAACCTTGTTGTCTTGGTGAGATGAGTCCAGTTTTAGCATCTACGAAGTCGCTGTTTGGATAACCTAATTCATTTTGGTAGTTCCACGTTAAGGTCAACATCCGTACGCCGCGTTGGTAAAATTCTTCTAAATAGTCAAGACGTCCCTGTAGTGGCGCACCTTCTTCCATTGTCAACAGACTGCTCATCTTGCCAGCTGATTGATTGTCTAAATAATCTTTATAAGTGAGAACCGGTCTTATTAAATCGTTATTTTTAGCTAGTTCGCTTTCGTACAAATCAATAAAGTGATGACAGGCTTGATAAGGATTGGGTGTATCTGCTTTATCTAAGTAAATGGCAAAGTTTTGGAGAGTGGTCCCACTTGCTTGCATTTTTTCTAAATCAATTTGTAAGGTATTGTGACGTAGGTTATTACCATCGGAGCCATCAATGCGTGTTATTGTATCACAATGTAAATCAATCGCCTTCATGAACATCATTCCTTTTAAGTTTTCCTTTTATAATACGCTTTTTGATAGTGGTTGTCTAAAGATAACTGTTCACCTAATAGAAATAGTTATTTGGAAATGTTTGAATATTAGCTTTTGGGTAGGTTATGTTATGATTATTTTAAGAATAGAATGAGATAGGAGGTGGCGTGATGCGTAAACAAATGCCAGAAGATTTTCAAGTGGTGTTTAGTGACCGTCGTGGACAGTTTGGAGCTGATCAAGGCCGTCCGTTGGCAATCTGGAAAGGTCAGAACGGTCAGTTGAAAGCTTGTATCGAGCAGCAGTTGGAAGCCTTATTTCGACAAGAACTAACATCAGAAGATATTCAGCGTTTCTTAACCGAAGTTCATCAAGAAGGATGTGGTTTTGCCGCTGCAACGACAATTATTATGCAAAAATATGAACAAAATCCGGCTCTTTATGAAGTTGCTTATGGTTTTCCTTACTTCAAAAACGGGCAACGCGTTGATTTTATATCGTTATTATTGGATTTTTACTTTACACAAAATAATTGGCATCATTTGCCACATACGTCTCTGCGTTTTAAGTTACGTCATCCAGGAATTAAAGCAGGGGACATACGGATGAATGTCTACCGTTATACTAAGGAGCATGGTGAACCGATTAAAGGTAAATGGTTATGGTGGTCAAGTTCTTATCAAATCCGCCAGGCGCTAAATCAAGGGAAGATTGTGACCATGACGAGTTATTTGACGCATATGCGGTTGATTTCACCGCGAGATGCTGTTTATCAAGATAAGAAAATTAATTTCCATACGGTGATGTTGGTCGGATTTAATGAAGAAACACAACGTTTTATCGTCAGTTCGTGGGGCGATTATTATGAATTGGACCGTTTACCATGGTTGTCATCGTTTTTTAGTTACTAAAAAAGCGTTAAACGCCCTTGAAGGTGTTTAACGCTTATATTCTTTAAATTAATCCTAATTGTTTCAATGCTTTGGCGATACCATCGTTATCATTGGTATCTGTTACCAGAGCAGCAATTTCTTTGATGCTGTCCTCAGCATTACCCATTGCGACACCTGTACCGACAGTTTGTAGCATTTCGAGATCGTTTAAGCCGTCACCAAAGGCAATCGTGTCTTCCTTTTTGAAACCAAATTGTTCAGCAACGTGCATAATGGTCGCAGCTTTTGAACCGTTATGAGGAATTACATCGACACTATTTGGGTGCCAGCGTACAAAACGGAATTCTGGGAAGTCCGCTTCAAAATGACCATCTAGTGAGTGATCAAAATAGGCTAAGACTTGATAAATGTCGTTTTTATGATAGAAATCTTCATCGTATTCAGGAATCTGTTGCCCAAACGACTGCATTGCCTCATCCATAATATCAGGTTTAAAGTTAGTGTTGCGTTTGATTTTATTTAAATTTAAGGCCGCCGTGTCAATGTTCATATCTTTAGTCAAATCGATAAAACGCTTTAATTCGGACGGATTTAAGATGTTTTTGTAGACTTGTTGGTTCTCAACAAAGGCACCCGCACCGTTACATAAAATATAGTGGTCAAAGCCTAATTCGTCGATGACTTCTTTGGCGAATAAATAACTACGTCCAGTCGCAATCGTTAACATATGTCCTTTTGCGCGCAATTCTTTTAGAGCCGCTAATGTGCTGTCCAATGGGCGTTTGTTGCTGTCTAAAATGGTGCCGTCAATATCGAAGGCAATTAATTTACGTGTCATAAAATTTGTGTCACTCACTTTCTAAAAGTCAATATCCACTACAGTGTATCATAGTTTTGATAATTGGTGGGTAATTTGTTGGAAGTTGTTTTTTTAAAAGGGTTATAAATGAAACGAACGATGAATTATGTTACAATTTAATAGAGAGTAACTATCATTAGTGTAAGAAAGGGTGAGTGTTATGAGCGAGAGAGAATCAAATGAACACGTAAAACCGATTGCAGCCGAGATGTTACCTAATTTAAGATTACGGATAACATTTAATAACGGCGAGGTGCGCTATTTGTCAAAATTTTCGACTGTCGAGTTGTTCATTCAACCGTTGGCTTATACGTGGATTGGTAACGAAATCGAAATATTAGAGGACGGTTCGATTAGGTTAAATGATCTTCATATTCCTTATCACGTTATCATGGAACAGAGCACGAGCTATTTAGCAGAGGAGAAATCGTAACGATAATTAATCAACAAATAAACGCTTACGGTGTGCTTAATAAAGTAGTTGACTTATTGTAAGCGTTTTGCTATTATAATGGTACAATAAAATAAATTGTCATAGATGGATAGTAATCTTAGGAGCTAGACCTAATGATAAATTAGTAAAACCCACTAATATTGTTTAGTGTGCGGTTTTATGAATTTATGATTAGGTCTTTTTTTAATTCAAATGGAGGAATGAACGTGAAAATTATCAAGATTTTAAATAACAATGCGGCAGTCTGTCAAACAGAAGATCATCAAGAGATTATTTGTTTTGGTAAAGGCATTGCGTTCCAACGTAAAGTTGGTGAAACGATTGAAGAAGCATTGATTGATAAGAAATTTTTACCTGATAATGCTGATTTTGTTGGGAAGTACCAACAAATCATTTCAGCGATACCTGATGACTATGTGACGTTAGCAGATAAAATTATTGATAATATCAAAGTGAAATTAGGCAAGCGTTTAAACGATAACTTATATATTTCACTTACAGATCATATTTTCGCGGCAGTTCAACGTTATCAAGAAGGGGTGTCGTTGACTAATACGATGTTATGGGATATTAAACGTTTCTATCCGACTGAATTCAAACTAGGTCAAGAATCATTAGCATTAATAGTGGACGAACTAGCGATTCGACTGCCTGAAGATGAGGCGGGCTTTATTGCGTTTCATATTGTTAATGCCGAATTAGATGAAGAGGTTGAGAATACTTACCAGATTACCAAAGTCATGACAGAAGTGCTAAATATTGTGAAGTATCATTTTAATGTCACTCTAGATGAAGACTCGGTTTATTATTACCGCTTTGTAACACATTTAAAATTTTTAGCACAACGGTTATTAAATGGTAGTACGCATCAAGATGGTGGGGAGGATCCGTTGTTTCAAACGATTAAAACAGCTTATCCTGCATCTTTCGATTGTTCGATGAAGGTGAATGACTTTTTAAATAAAAAATACCACCTAAATTTATCTGAAGAAGAGTTAAGTTATTTAACGATTCATTTAGACCGATTGATTTATAAAACAAAGTAATTTGTTTCATATAAAAATAGCAACAAGGAGGATGGTAAGGTTCACCCAGCAACACAATAGGATGGTGACATTAAGTTGGCCACACCGCTAGTAATTAACAACAATAATTAATTAAGCGGAGGAAATTATTATGGAGAAATATCAAAAATTAGCATCAGAAATTATCGAAAATGTTGGTGGAAAAGACAATATCTTAGGTTTGACGCACTGTGTGACACGCTTACGTTTTAAATTAAAAGATGAAAGCTTAGCCAATGATGAGTTCTTAAAAAATCATGATGAAATTGTTACTGTCTTAAAATCAGCGGGGCAATATCAGGTCGTGATTGGGAACCATGTGCCGGATGTATTCAAAGTAGTGAGTCAACAAGCCGGTTTATCAGATGACCGTTTAGCCGCATTAGATGATGACAAAAAAGACATGAGTTTATTCGCCAAGTTCTTCGATTTTCTTTCTGGTGTGATGATGCCGTCGTTAGGTATCTTATCAGCTTCAGGGATTATTAAAGGGTTGAATACGATTTTATCAGTAGCCGGTGTGTATTCAATGGAGAGTTCTTATTACATCTTAATTAACGCGATTGGCGATGCAATGTTCTACTTCTTCCCTGTTATTCTAGGTTACAACACGGCGCGCAAATTGAAAATGAACCCGTATTTAGGTTTAACGTTAGGAGCCATTTTATGTTACCCAGCGATTAATGGTGTCGATCTTAGTTTCTTTGGTTATAATGTAAACGCTACCTATACGTCGACTGTTCTACCAGTTATTTTATTAGTGGCTTTAGCAGCACCTTTCGAACGTTTCTTTAATAAGGTGTTACCGAGTGCGGTTAAGACGTTCATGACCCCAATGTTTGTGATGTTGATTTGTTTACCAATCGGTTTTGCATTATTAGGTCCGTTAGCTAACTTAGTTGGTTTGTATTTAGGTAAAGGTATCAATGCGGTGATTGCGGTTAGTCCAGTAGCAGCCGGTATTTTATTAGGTGGAATGTGGCAATTATTCGTAATGTTTGGGGTACACATGATGATTATCATGCCGTCAATTATGGGCTTAATGCAAGGGACTCCTGATTCAATGATGGCGATGATTTCATTAGTATCATTCGCACAACTAGGAATTGTTTTAGCTATTTGGATGAAGACAAAAAACAAAAAATTAAAAAATATTGCGCTACCAGCATGGATTTCAGCTATCTTCGGCGTAACCGAACCAGCAATTTACGGAGTTACTTTACCACGTCGTAAAATGTTTATTTACTCTTGTATCGTGGGTGCAATTAGTGGTGGTTTATTAGGCTTAATGGATGTTAAAGCATACACTATGGCAGGTCTTGGTATTTTCTCATTACCAGGGATGATTGATCCAAGTTCAGGTAATTTAAACAATTTATTAATAGCTGCAGGAATCATGGCTGTGACAACTGTTTTAGGTTTAGTAGGTGGTTACGTATTGTTTAAAGATGACAAGGAAGAAGTAACCACTGATGGAATTGAATCCGCAGTAGTATCAGAAACAATCGTGACACCAAAAGGTAATACTGAAATTTTAGTTAACCCAATTAAAGGTGAAATTGTCCAGCTTAAAGACGTTAAAGATGACGCGTTTGCTCAAGAAATTATGGGGAAAGGGATCGCAATTGAACCCGAAGAAGGTAAAGTATACTCACCGTGTGATGGGACAGTGATGACTGTTTTTCCAACCAAACATGCGATTGGCTTGATTTCTGATGAGGGCAGTGAGATTTTAATCCACTTAGGAATGGATACGGTGCAATTAAATGGTCAATATTTCGAAACACATGTTGAGAGTGGTCAAAAAGTTTCAAAAGGTGATTTATTAGTGTCGTTTGATTTAGAAGCAATTAAAGCAGCTGGATATTCAATGGTAACGCCGATTATTGTGACAAACACACGTGACTATGGTGCGATTTCACCAGTTTCTACAGACGGTGATATTGAAGTCGGAACCGATTTATTAAGTTTACAAGTTTAGTCGAAAACACATAAATAATAGCGGAGGTTAGCAAATGAATTTTCCAAAAGGTTTTTTCTGGGGTGGCGCAACAGCTGCCAACCAAGTCGAAGGGGCTTGGAACGTTGATGGTAAAGGAATGATTGAAACAGATATTTCAGCTTCAGGTGGGGTGGATAAGCACCGCGTGTTAACGTATCAATTACCCGATGGTCAAGTCGTTGAAGTACCAATGTTTGGCGTGAAGCCTGAAGGAGCAGTTCCTTACGTTGACCCAACAAGATATTATCCTAACCATGAAGCGATTGATTTTTATCATCACTACAAAGAAGATATTGCGTTGTTTGCAGAAATGGGATTCAAAATGTATCGCATGTCTATTTCCTGGACGCGTATTTTCCCAAATGGTATCGAAGAAGAACCAAATCAAGCGGGCTTAGAATTTTATCGAAATGTCTTTTTAGAATTAAAAAAATACAATATTGAACCGTTAGTAACCTTGTGGCACTTTGATACACCGTTACATTTAGAAACGGAAATAGGTGGTTGGATGAGTCGCGAAACGATTGATCACTTTGTCCGTTATGCTCAAACTGTGATGACGGAGTATCAAGAGTTAGTCAAGTATTGGATTACGTTTAACGAGATTAATAATCGTTTGTTCTTCTTAGAAATGTTGCCGGAATCGCAACGTCAACAAGCAGCGCAAGTCAGCATTCAAGAGTTACACCATCAATTTTTAGCAAGTGCTAAAGTCGTTAAATTAGCACGTGAGATTAATCCCGAGAATAAAATCGCGTGTATGATTAATGGTGTAACACCTTATCCGTTAACATCACGCCCGGAAGATGTATTGATGGCACAAGATGCGTTAAAACAAGGGATTTATTATTGTGGCGACGTACAAGTTCGCGGTAAATATCCAAGTTTTGCGAAACGCTTATGGGCGAAGTATGGTGTGACATTAGTGACTGAACCTGGTGATGATGAGATTTTATTAGACGGAAAAGTGGATATTTTCTCATTTTCTTACTACATGTCAATGTGCTTAACAACAGATAAAGAAGCCAAAACAGGACAAGGGAACTTCTCGTTTGGGGCATTAAATCCGTATATTGAGTACAGTAACTGGGGATGGGGAATTGATCCATCCGGCTTACGCTATATTTTAAATGAGCTTTATGGTCGTTATGAACTTCCATTAATGGTCGTTGAAAATGGTTTAGGACAAGACGATGTCTTAGAAGAAGACGGTAGTGTCCATGATCCGTACCGAATTGACTATATGAAAGGTCACGTAGAAGCGATGAGCGATGCGATTGGTGATGGCGTTGATCTGATTGCTTATACTTCTTGGGGCTGTATTGATTTGATCTCAGCCGGAACGGGTCAAATGTCGAAACGTTATGGCTTTATCTATGTTGATTTAGATGATGAGGGTAATGGAACACGCCAACGTTACCGCAAAGATAGTTTCTATTGGTATCAAACATTAATTGCGACTAACGCAGAAGAAATCTAAAAGTATGATGTTTATTTTATAAAAAAATACAGATAAACGGATTTTTTAAAACCATGTCTTATATGAAGACATGGTTTTTTAATTCTTTAAATTGTTTTTTTAAAAGATAGTAAAGGTTTTCACTATCTTTTATGAACATTTTTGATTAGAATAGGGGATAATGAAAAAAGTAACAATCAAAGGGGGATACATATGTTAGAGGTGAAACAACTCGTTAAAACATTTGGCGCGATGACGGCGGTAGACCATTTAAGTTTTACAATCCCGAAAGGTAAAATTTTAGGATTGATTGGTCAAAATGGTGCAGGGAAAACAACGACCTTTCGTTTAATTTTGAATTTTTTAAAAGCCAATGAAGGACAAGTTTTATGGGATGGTCAGCCATTAACTGAGAATGATTATAATATTATCGGTTATTTGCCTGAAGAACGAGGATTATATCCCAAAATTAGCATCGAGGAACAATTGATTTATTTTGCTCGTTTACGTGGCAAAACTAAAAAAGAAATTGAACCTAAGATTGATGAATGGATGGAAAAGTTTCAAGTTAAAGGTAAGCGTACGGATAAAGTGAAGACGCTATCGAAAGGTAATCAGCAAAAAGTCCAATTAATTGCGACCTTAATTCATGAACCTAAATTAATTATTTTAGATGAACCATTCAGTGGGTTAGATCCAGTAAATGCTGAACTGTTGAAAAATGGGATTATCGAATTAAAAGATAAAGGGGCGTGTGTGATTTTCTCAAGTCATAATATGGAGAACGTCGAAAAAATTTGTGACCATTTGATTATGCTTCGTAATGGTCAAACCGTACTTAATGGCGAAGTGCACGAGATTCGTCAAAGTTTTGGTCGGACTAAATTATTAATTAACTCACCATTACCACTTGAACAATTACAAGCGATTGACGGTGTGTTATCGACGCATCAGCAAGTAGATGGGACAATTGAAGCTGCGTTGCGCGATGAAGAAGTTGGTCAAGAGATTTTTAAACAAGCAGCGGCGTATGGCTATATGCCAGTGTTTAACCAATACCCACCAACCTTAGAGGATATTTTTAAAATGAAAGTAGGTGAGACGCATGAATAAATTATGGATTATTGCGCTTGAAACCTATAAACGTAATATTAAAACTCCGACTTTTTTCGTGATGATTTTGGCACCGTTTCTGATGATAGGGATTAGCTTATTAGGTGGTGTGATTGGCAGTAAATTCGAGGAAACATCGAAAATTGCAGTTATTGCAGAAGATACTACACTACGTGCCGGTTTCTCTGATCAAATTTCGTTAGAGGTGGATGATTCAGTTGATACGGAAGAAAAAGCAAAAAAAGCCTTAGAAAATGAAGAAATCGACGGCTTTTTGGTGATTCGTAGCAGCGAACAGGAGCCTGAACTTTCGGGGGAATACTTCGGTGAATCTTCTTTAAGTCAATCGGATCAACAAGAGGTGCAGCAAGTCTTGAGTATGATGCAGCTAGGAAGAGTTTCACAATCACTTGGTTTATCAACAGCAGATGTCCAAAAATTAAATCAACTAGCGACACTAGCTGTGAAGACTGTTGAGTTTGATGATGGTAATATGACAGATAAACAAGACAATAAAGTTGCTCAAATTTTCGGATCAATGTTCATTGCTTTAGCGATGTATATTATTATTTTAATGTATGCACAGGTGGTTGCGACAGAAGTTGCTTCGGAAAAAGGGACACGTATTATGGAAATAATTCTATCGAGTACATCCGCTGCTAAACATTTTTACGGCAAGATTTTGGGGATTTTCTTAGTGATTTTAACGCAAGTGGTGATTTATTTTGGCTTAGGTGTTGGAGGCTATTTATTTGCTAAAAAGACTGATTTTGTACAAGACATGTTAGCTGAAGTGTCAATTAAAGAAATGTTAGGTGGCTTAATTGGCTACAATTTGCTTTATTTATTACTAGGCGTCGTCATTTATACGGTATTAGCGGCACTATGTGGTTCGCTTGTTTCAAAATCTGAAGATGCTGGGAAAGCTGTTGCGCCCGTTACGTACTTAACGATGATTGGCTTTTTCTTAACGATGTTCTTAGGCATGAATGACCCACAACATATCTTGATGAAAATAACGTCATTTATTCCATTTTTATCATCGTTTACGATGCCATCACGTATTGCTAGCCAAACGGTCAGTACACCTGAAATTTTTATTTCACTAGTAGTTTTATTGGTGACAACGATCATTTTATTGAGAGTTGCAGCCAAAATTTACCGTTCAACAGCTCTTGTATATAGTGATACTGGTATGTGGCAGTCGCTTAAAAAATCAATTTCTTTAATGAAAAGTGAAGAATAATGAGGATTAAAAAGGTGTGGACGCAAGTGCCACACCTTTTTAAAGTAATAAAGGGATACATCTTTAGGCTGATGTGTTTTTATTGGGGATAACGTATAATTTAATTATTAAATAATGGAGGTAATTTCAAATGAATAATTCGAAAAAATCAGGGTTGATTGCGTTAATTGTTATGGCATTAATTGCAGTGTATGGTGTTGTAACATACAATGGTTTCATTTCAAGAGAAGCTAAAGTTGACAATCAGTGGGCTAATGTTGAATCAAAATTACAACGTCGCTATGATTTAATTCCTAATCTAGTAAATTCTGTAAAAGCTAGTATGACTCAAGAAAAAGAAGTATTTAATAGTATTACCGAAGCGCGTGAAAATATGGCAGGTGCTAATGGTGCAGCAGAAGTTTCTGAAGCAAGTGCTGAGTTAGAAGGTGCATTGTCTCGTTTGTTAGTTGTGATGGAAAATTACCCTGAACTAAAATCAAGTGACAATGTTAAAAACTTGATGACCCAATTAGAAGGGACAGAAAACCGAATTTCGGTAGAACGTGATCGCTACAACGAAGCAGTAAAAGGCTACAATGTGGCATTGAAACAATTTCCTAAATCAATGATTGCTAAAATGATGGGTCTTGAACAGGAAGCTTACTTTGAAGCAGATAAAGCAGCTGCTGAAGTACCGTCCGTTAATTTTGATGAGTAATGCCTATGGTTTATAGGGGGAGGTGAGTCATGTGCTAACGAAGATGAAAAAATCTCGTTTATTGTGGTTAGCTCTCGGATGGTTGTTATGGCTGATGCCATTGACAACGTTAGCTGATAGTGACAATATTTTCGTCGAAGATAATGCTAGTATTTTGAATGCTGAACAAAAAGCTAGTATTAAAGAAATGAACGAGGTGACGTTTAAGCAACTGGAAGGGACACCACAATACGCGGTTGTGACGTTACCTAACTTAGATGATGCAGATTCTATTGAAGACTATGCTGTTCATAAGTTTGAGCAGTTAGGTGTTGGACAGCGTGATTTAGATAATGGTTTTTTATTCGTGATTGCAATTGAGGACCATGAGTATCGTTTAGAAGTTGGGTATGGAGTGGAAGATGTCATAACCGATAGTATGAAGGATGAAATTGTGGATGGTCAGGCAACAGAACTACTACAAGATGAACAATACGGCGAGGCTGTCATGCGGATTTCAAAAAACGTTGAGAAGGTGGTCGTGGAGCGTTACGGCAATTATGAAGCGTCAAAACAGGCAGTAATTGCTGAAAAAGAACAGCAAGCTGCGATGTATCGAGGTTTAGGTTGGTTCGCAGCTGGACTCCTTTCATTAACAACTCTGGGCGGAGTATTATATAAATTGAAGTTATGGCGGTTAACCAAAAAAATTAGCCAACAATTAATTGATCAAAAGGTTCGCGGTTATCAATTTAAGCCGGTTAGACAATTTGCTAGTCTGACAGTGTCTAATAGCCAACAATCCGTTAACTTTGCAGAGCAATACGCTAAAAAAAGTCTGCGTGAGCATCGTTCGTTAGATAGTTTAGCGCCAGTTTTAGCGGAGGATTTAGTTGAAGATGCGGTCATTCAGTACCAACAAACACATCGTGATAATAATCATTACGAGGTGGCTATTTATTTAGAAGGTGAGTCGTTTATCAATTTAAAAGCGACGTTAGTCGAAGAGTTTTCACGCTTTGCACGTCCGTTAACGGCTAATCCGTATGTGTTCGGTGAGTATGGGCAATATGTCGCGGATTATGTCGAACAGCGGACAGTTGAGCATGCGCGTTTAATGGCCATTTCTGATTTGAATAAGCAGACCGTTGAAACGGTTAGTGAACGTTATGCTGCACATACGGGCTTGCTGAACGGAAGTGCATTAGATAATGACTTATTAATTGCGTTAATGGTTTATCGTTTATTAGAAGGTCATAATTTAGCGGACGAGCAACTAGTTGCCCAACTTGATTTAAGTGAACAAAGTCTAGCAGGTGCTAGCCGTTATGCTGAACAAAAGCGTAAAAAAATTGCTAAAGATAAACGTCGCACGGCGTTAGATGATTTATCGCATATGACGTTAGGGGATTATTATTTACAATCACTCATTTGGTCTAACTATGCAAGTTCATCGTCATCCAGTGGTGGCTTTGGCGGAGGTGGCTCATTTGGTGGTGGTGCATCAGGCGGAGGCGGATTCTCTGGCGGATGGTAAAAAAATAGTATTAGATAAAAAAAGCTAGGACCGTTTGTCCTAGCTTTTTTGCATTTTATAAGTGATTAATGAATGTTCCCCATCATTTGTTTGATAGGTTTACGTACTGAGTAAAGAATGATCGCAGCAACAACTGCCACTGCCCCAATAATACCGAAGTAAGCTGACTCAGTTGCTGGTGTGTAGAAACGAGCGATTTGTGCGTTGATTGCTTGAGATGACGCATCTGCTAATAACCAAATCGCTAATGTTTGTGCTTCGAACGCTTTTGGCGCTAATTTAGTAGTAACAGATAATCCAACGGGTGATAGACATAATTCACCTAGTACCATAATGAAGAAACTTAATAGTAACCACATTGGACTAACGCGTGTATCTGTTCCAAATAACATACCTGGGAACATTAATAAAATAAATGATAAACCGGCAAATAGCAAACCAAATGAGAATTTAACCACTGTTGATGGTTGACGTTTTCCTAATTTAGTCCATAGACCAACGAAAACAGGAGTTAAACCTACAACGAAAATTGGGTTTAAGGTTTGATACCAACTAGCTGGGACATTAAAGCCACCTAGCGTTGATTTCGTACGCTCATCTGCGAATAAAGCTAAAATAGATGACCCTTGTTCTTGTAATGACCAGAAAATAATACCTGAAATAAATAATGGAATATAAGCTAATAAACGTTTGCGTTCTTCACTTGTTACATCTTTTGAACGTAACATACGTGTGAAGTAAATAATTGGTAAACAAATACCTAAAATACTAATAAAGTTAACGAAGAAATCAATCGTTAAAGCATTTGCGAAGAAAGCAACTACAAAAATAGCGATGACAGCTAAACCAACTAAACCAAATGTTTTAATTAATTTAGATTTTTCTTCAGCAGTAATAGGGTTGGTTGCTTTATCTCCTGACGTACCTAATGTTTTCTTACCTTGGAAGTGATACATTAATAATCCGAAGAACATCCCAATGGCCGCGATTGAGAAACCTAAATGATAATTATACTCTTGACCTAATGTTCCGACGATAATTGGCGCTAATAAAGCACCGATGTTAATTCCCATATAGAAAATTGAGAAACCAGCGTCACGACGGACATCTTCTTTAGAATATAGAAGCCCAACCATGTTTGATACATTGGCTTTTAACATTCCAGTACCGATAACGATGAATAACATTGATAAGAACAATGTGCTGACACCAAATGGCAATGATAACACGATATGACCAATCATAATCGCAACGCCACCTAAGAACACGGCTTTTTTCGATCCTAGTAAACGGTCAGATATCCAACCACCGACAATACTTGACATGAAAACTAAAGAACCATAAATTGACATAATTGCTAAAGCAGTTGATTTTTCTAATCCTAAACCGCCGTTAGCGACTGTATCGTACATATAATAAAGTAAAATTGCACGCATACCATAGTAACTAAATCTTTCCCACATTTCGGTAAAGAACAACGTAGCCAAACCAAGTGGTTGACCTAAAAATGTTTTTTCTTTTGAAGCCATTGAATAAAAAACCTACTTTCAATCAAAAAATTTATAAATACAAAAGATATAATACTCCATAAATGAAAAAATGAAAATAAAAAAGTCGGTTTCATTAGAAAATGATGTGGAAACCGCTTCATACGATTATCAAATAATTATGCTATTGTCATTAAGAAATAATTCTGTTTACTTTATACGATTTGTGTTAAAATAAACGCGTATTAAAACAGAGTAGAAGACAGAGCGTTAAGTGCTTGGAGGATGGGATGTTGCCTCCGGGACGAAGGGGAGACCCGCGATTTTGTTTTCGCATTCGCTGCATAGTTGTATATTTATGCGGCTGCTCTAGAAAGGAGTGGCAAGATATGAAAAGAAAAATTGGTGCCAAAGAAATCGCTTTGATGGGGTTATTAATTGCTATGCAAATTATTTTAACTCGTCAATTTGTGGTCCAAACTGAGTTCTTTCGTATTAGCTTTAGTTTTATCGCAGTTATTTTAATGGGGTGGTTATTCGGCCCGCTATTTGCTGCAGTGGGGAATGGTCTAGCTGATTTATTCGGCTTTGTGTTACGACCAGTCGGCATGTTTTTCCCAGGCTATACGTTAACAGCAGTTGTGGAAGGTTTAATTTATGGCTTGTTTTTCTACAACAAAAAGATGACGCTAACGCGCAATATCATCGGTAATTTGGTCGGTTCAATCGCCTCAACAAGTTTGAATACGGTGTGGTTATGGATGACAATGGGCAAAGAGTCAACGATTGCTTACTTACCAGGTCGACTTTTGACTGCGTTAGTTTTGTTAGTCGTTAAAATCTTGGTCGTAGAACTAATCGCCAAAAGAAAAATGCTAACGCGTTTAGTCACAAAATAATGGACTAAAGACGCGTTTATCATCGTGATAATGTGATCAAAAGGCTTGATAATTCAAGCCTTTTTCGTTAAGATTAGGAAGTGAAAGTCAAATTTTCAAATTGAAAGGGACTGATGAATGTGTCTTCAGAAACAATGGAGCAAGCCTTTCAACTATTGAATGCGAGCATTAGTAAGATGCAACAAGCGTTAGAGACATCTTTTTTTGAAAGTTATATCGAAACGGTTGAGAATATCTTAGATAATCAGCGAGTAAGAGTGGTTGATGGTGCACCTACTGCGGAAGTTGTTAAAGAACTAGAAGAACTGTATCAACAGTTCAGTTCATTAGAATTAACGCAATCAGAACAGAGAAATGCTTTACAACTTGTGCTACTTAATGGCTTACAACATGAACCTGTCCAACCTAACCACCAATTAACGCCGGATGCGTTAGGATTTTTATTTAGTTATTTAGGGGAGCAACTTTTACAGACTAAAAAGTCGCAACCTGTCCAATTATTGGATTTAACAGTCGGAACGGGCAATTTGTTGTATACGGTTTTGCTTTATTTAAAGGAAGCAGGTTATCAAGTGAGTGCAACGGGAATTGATGTTGATGATACACTCTTAACGATTGCCTCATTAAATAGTGCATTGTTAAAAGAAGATGTGACGTTTTTCCATCAAGATAGTATCCAAAATTTACTAGTATCACCTGCAGATTTAGTTATTAGTGATTTGCCAATCGGTTATTATCCGCATGACGAACGAGTAGAAGGGTTCACAGTGAAAGCTGCGGAAGGTCATACCTACGCTCATCACTTATTAATGGAACAAAGCATGAATTACGCGACACCAGACGGTTTTGGTATTTTCTTAGTTCCAGAAGATTTCTTAGTCGCTGATCAAGCGCCTGAGCTAAAAAAATGGTTGCAAGAAAAAGTCCATCTGTCAGCCGTTGTTGGCTTGCCAGAAACCTTGTTCCAATCAGCAAGCTCACGTAAGTCGATTATTATCGTCCAAAACCGAGGAGAGCAAGTTACACCACCTAAGGAAGTATTAATTGCGAGAATTCCATCGTTGAAAGATCCGCAAGCTATCCAAGGGTTCTTTACAGAATTTGCTAAGTGGCAAAAAAATAATTTATAACCAACTATAAGGGAGAGTTACCATGTCAAAAACAATTGCAATCAATGCTGGAAGTTCAAGTTTAAAATGGCAATTATTCGAAATGCCAGAAGAAACAGTTATCGCTAAAGGTTTAGTAGAAAGAATCGGTTTAAATGATTCAATCTTCGCTATTTCATACGGAGAAGATCAAAAATTTGAACAAATTTTAGATTTAGCTAACCATGACGAAGCCGTTAACTTATTATTAGAAAAAATGATTGAATTAAACATCATCGCATCATTTGATGAAATCGAAGGTGCTGGTCACCGTGTCGTTGCTGGTGGAGAACACTTCAAAGAATCAGCATTAATCGATGATGAAGCATTAAAATTAATCGAAGACTTAGCAGAATTTGCGCCATTACATAATCCGGCAGAAGCAAAAGTTATCCGCGTATTCCAAAATATTTTACCAAACGCTGTAAACGTTGCGGTATTCGATACATCATTCCATACAACAATGCCTAAAGAAAATTACTTATACAGCATTCCAATGGAGTACTACAACAAACATAAAGCTCGTAAATATGGTGCTCACGGAACTAGCCACCGTTACGTTTCAGAACGCGCTGCTGCTTTATTAGGTAAACCAATCGAAGAAACTAAAATCATCACATGTCACTTAGGTAATGGTGGTTCAATTACAGCCGTTGAAGGTGGTAAATCAATCGATACGTCAATGGGCTTCACACCACTTGCTGGTATTACAATGGGAACTCGTTCAGGTGACATCGATGCATCTGTTTTACCATATATTATGGAAAAAGAAGGCATCACTGATATCAAAGAAATGGTTGACATCTTAAACAAAAAATCTGGTTTATTAGGTCTTTCAGGCGTATCAAGCGATATGCGTGAAGTGGAAGAAGCACGTACTGAAGATTCAGAAATGGCGATTCGTGTGTTTAATACTCGTATCCAAAAATACATTGGTAGCTACATTGCGTTAATGAACGGTGTTGATGCGATTGTCTTCACTGCTGGTATCGGTGAGAACTCAATCACTCGTCGTCGTGACATCATGTCAGGTTTAACTTGGTTTGGTTGCACATTAGACGAAGAGAAAAACAACATCCGCGGTGTTGAACGTGAAATTTCTACAGACGATTCAACAGTGAAAGTATTCTTAATCCCAACAGATGAAGAAGTAATGATCGCGCGCGACGTTGAAGCATTAAAAAATAAATAATTAACATTTTGACACTCTGCTGTTCAATCAGCAGAGTGTTTTTGTATACAAAAAAGACGCATCCTTATCAGAAAAAGGATGCGACTATGAGTTGTTTAGTCAGTGATAGTTGCTTGTTCATTCGTCGCTTCGTTTTCACGGAACTTCGTAATGAAATATTTTAAAATAATTGGTGCTAAGATCGTGGTAATGATGATAACTAGAACCAAACTTGCATAAATTTCATCATTAATAAAGGCTTTTTCAAGTCCTAAACTAATTAAAATTAAGGCCATTTCGCCACGGGATACAAGGCTAGCCCCTACAATCGAACTGCTTAAATGATCGAATTTCTCGTATTTTCCTCCCAGATATCCCCCAACGAATTTCGTGATAACAGCTAGGATGCTGAACACGATAATCAACCACAGATTTTTGGAAATGTTCGTTAGCGATAAATTCAGACCAATACTGACAAAGAAAATTGGAGCGAACAGTGACAAGGTGGTACTGGTGATTTTCATTTCGACAAGATGAGCAAATTTAGTGCGTGAAATCAAGATACCAGCAAAGAAGGCGCCGATAATGTCTGACATGCCGATGTATTCAGCTAAGAAACTCAATAAGAACGCCAACATTAGTGAAAAGGCCACATTTTTTTCAGGTACTTTTGTTTGTTTCAATAATTTCAAACAGATTGGCATAATAAAGCGATCAATTGCCAGGACAATCGCGAAGAATAGAATATTCTTCAATAATAACGGAACGATATCAATCAATGTCGTATCGGGATTGACCATATTCAAGATGAAGTTTAGGAAAATGACGACAATCACATCGTCCAAGACAGCGGCTCCGATAATAATTGAGCCTTCTTTGGTTTTGATAAAATGAAGTTCTTTTAACACTTGGATGGTGATACTTAATGAGGTGGCACCAAAAATTAAGCCGATAAATAATGAGGTTTCATCTGAGAAGTTAAAAATTCTCGAAACCAGAAAGAAACTTAAAAAAGGTACGACAACACCAAGTAATCCAGTAACAAGCGACGGCTTGAAGTGTTTTCTTAAGATTTTTAAATCACTTTCCACTCCTGCTAAAAACATCAATAACACGACCCCGATATGCGAGAACAACTCAATCGAGTGATCATTTTGAATGACATTTAAAACAGAGGGTCCAACCAGTATTCCGACTAATAAGCTGCCGACAACCGAGGGTAAACCGAGCTTTATGGCAAAGGTATCCGCTACTTTCGTCAGCAAAATAATCAGTGCGAGGGTTAATAAAATATTCATAATTCACTTCCTTAATCTATTTTTCAGCTTAAAATAAGCGGTAAGTAAAATGAGAAAAAACTCTCCTTTTACACCCGTTATTTTAACGCTATATATTAAATGTAATCGGTATAAAAATAAAACACAATGTTTATGCTTATAGTGATTTTTTTGAAAAACTCAGACCTTAGCATGATGGTTTTATTGCCAGATAATCGTACAATATTGTTAATAAATTATATAAGGAGTGACGTGACATGATTATTACAACAACTAATGAAGTCTCAGGAAAAGAAATTGCAAGCTATGAAGGGATTGTATTCGGTGAAGTAATTACCGGGATTAACATTTTTAAAGATTTTGGGGCGAGCTTACGAAATGTGTTTGGTGGTCGTTCACAAGGATATGAAGATGAGTTGATGAGTGCGCGTGAAGAAGCCTTAGCTGAAATGAGTCAACGCGCAAGCAGCCGTGGAGCAGATGCGATTATCGGGATGAAGATGGATTATGAAGTATTGGGAACGGATAATGGTATGTTGATGGTAACATGTAGTGGAACAGCGGTTAAATTGGCGTAATCTAAACAAGTGTAGCGTTTTACATTTAGTTGGAATTCCCTTATACTTAGATAGTAAATTAAAGTGATAGGGGATAGAAAAATGAACGTAGCAAAATTAATTGATCACACAGCATTAAAAGCGAATACTACTGAGGCGGATATTAAAAAATTAATCGCTGAAGCTAAAGAATATGGTTTCTTTTCAGTATGTATTAATCCAACTTGGATCAAGTTAGCAGCAGAAGAATTAAAAGATAGCGACGTTAAAGTTTGTACGGTAATTGGTTTCCCATTAGGGGCAAATGCTTCAGCTGTTAAAGCATTCGAAACAACACAGGCCATTGCTGATGGTGCTGATGAAGTTGACATGGTTATCAATGTGGGTGCTTTAAAATCAGGTCAATACGATGTTGTATTAAATGACATTAAAGCGGTAGTTGATGCGGCGGCTGGAAAAGCGCTAGTTAAAGTTATCATCGAAACAGCATTATTAACAGACGAAGAAAAAGTCAAAGTTTCTGAATTAGCGGTTGAAGCAGGTGCTGATTTTGTTAAAACATCAACTGGTTTTTCAACTGGTGGGGCAACAGCTGCTGATGTTAAATTAATGAAAGACACTGTCGGTGATAACGCTCAAGTCAAAGCTTCAGGTGGCATCCACTCATTAGCTGATGTTGAAGCTATGGTTGAAGCAGGCGCAACACGTATCGGTGCAAGTGCTGGTATTGCAATTGTTTCAGGTGTTCAAAGCGAGCAATCAGGATACTAAAAATAGTAAATAATAGTAAGAGGCTGTGACAAAAGTTAGTGTTATTAGTCTAAAATAATAAATCCGAAACGGACGAAAAGTGTTATTTTTCGTTTGTTTCGGATTTTTTCTAAGAAAGGGATTAACGTTTTAGTATCTGTTGGATTTTGGTAAACATCATAGCCTACGATAAATTACTTGCTCGTAGCAATTTGCAAATTATAAGCTGGCTTAAGCTGACCATTTTTCATCTGATCTTCTTTTACTCTCATGAAAGTGGCATCGTGATCGGTTTTTTAATAGCTGTTTCGTTTCCCGAAAGTCTTAAATTGCTTTTGATGTTCTAGCCTTTTAGCTCGACGTGCAGCTAATTTTCTTTTAGTTGCTTTTAAAGAACGACGTTCTTGTTTTGCAGGGTTAGGTGAAAGTTTTGGTTCTGCTTCGATTTGTTTTTCTAATTCTTCTAATCTTAATTCTAAACGAGTCAGAACTTCATCAACCATATCTAAAGATAGATTAGAGCCATCTGGTATATGAGACGACGAATAAGCCTCTTTTAATTCATTCATTAAAGAGACAGTTGCTTCTCGATTCATCGCATCGAAACGAATCGTATTTTTCTTCCAAACAAAACTAAATTTATTAGCATCAGCTAAAATTTTAGTTTCATCAATAAAAATGGCATCATCAATCATGTTTTGTTGACGTACTGTGTGCGTTACTCCACTTTCCCAAACGAATTTTCTGAATCGGCTTCGCTGGACCTGTCCCTTTAGCTTGGTTCGTAGTTTGTCCTCTGCAATTTTAAAAAGTTCCCAAGCCACGAAAAAAATGAACAGAGCAATGTTGAAATCGGACTTTGGTATATAACCGCTGAACGGCCTCTGCCATCCTCTTTAAACCATCCGTGATGAAAAGGCGGATGGTTTTTATACTATATTCCTGGAGATTCATCAAAATCTCCTCCCAAATCGTGATGGATTCAGTCGGTACAAACGTATAGCTAGTTCAACTCGAATGCCAGCTGCGATATGAATGGCTTCCTTGGCGACGGTTTTCCGTTTTAAAGGGATATAGGTTGCGTCCATATAAATATAGCGGCATAACGGTCATGAAGTGTCCACCTCTGAAACGACGTGACTTTCTCCGTAAATTATTTTGTCATATTGACATCGTCCTTGAGTTGAGAAGGGTAAATAGACTCTTTCGTTTAATCTTTAGGCCTTCCAAACCGAATTATTTGAAAGATTTTATATCCAACGGGGCAGCCAGGTCTTCTTGCACAACTTTTAATTTTAATTCTTTACTGTACTTTTTCAAGTGTCTATTCTAGGTGGGGCCTATGATAGTTGTCATTTGCTCTTTTTTTTGTCTTGATGCGGTGTAGTATCTAAATACTTTTTGTAGTTACGGATTAGGGTATTAACATCAGAGAAACCTACTTTGAGGGCTAGTTCGCTCAGATTAAAATCATCATTCTGAACCAACATTCGCGCTACCTGCACGCGGAAACGATTCAGTAGTTCTTTAAACCCCATATTCAACTTATCTTGTAAGAGCTTATTGATTTTATCACTTGAAAAATTCGTGTGCCTCATTACGCTTTCAAGGTCCAATTGGGTACAACAATTCTCTAAAATGTAGATAATAACGTCCCAACTATCATTAAATCCGATCATCTGCTTGTTTACTTTCAAGCTTTGCCGATACTGGGTTGGTGTCAATCCGTGAACTTTTTTAAACTGTTTATAGAAATTGGCATTGGAAGAATAGCCACAGATAGAGGCGATTTTTTGAACAGTAAGATCGGGGAACTGTAACAAGGCAGTCGCATTTCGAATTCTCACTTGATTCAACAATTGAATGAAATTCATTCCGGTTAGTTGATTTAATGAAGTACGAACTTCCTCTGTAGTCAGTGCCAGAGCATGTGCGACCCGCTCCACTGTCAGTTCATCTTGATGATAAAGCTGTAAATATTCCAGACTCCGCCAACCGTTTGCCGGTTCAGTTTTGTGATATGGATTCATTTTAATCGTTTGAAATAAGTAAGAAATGTAAGACGTTAACGAAATATGCAATGTTTCAAAATGCTTATTATTTTGATTTTTTTCATAAATGACTTCATCGCAAAAGAAACGCAACTTTCTTTGTTTACGAGCATTCAATGAAATAATCGGAACCGTATAATCCATATGTGTCAAAGCTGATAGATAATTATCTTCATTTACCGAAGACAACAATAAGAGACCAATCGAAAAACGGATGCGAAAACACTCCACAGACTGATTATCTGCGAGTATCAACTGATGAACATGATACGGTAATAAGTGAATTAAATCGCCCTCCTTAATCGCAAATAACTGCCCGTTGATGGCAATTTCACCTTTGCCACCAACGATAAAAATAAATTCTACCTCATTATAAAAATGCGGCGTTTGTGTAGCTTGAATATGCTGATAGGTGAGTGACAAATCTTGTGGTTTGAAGTTTTCTGAAAAATAGTGACTGCCGACAAACGGGTAATTTTTTACCATAATATTCTCCTTAAAGTGAAAAGTTAACGGAAAAACGATGATTTTTTTGGTTTCGTATCCATTATACTTTATATGTGAACAAAATAACAAGCTATCAAAGGAGAATAGACTATGTCAAAAATATTTGTTTTAGGTGGAACAGGTTTTCTAGGGTATTACACAACGATGGAACTGTTAGCTCGTGGCTACCAAGTTAAGACAATCGCATTACCTCCGATGCCAGAAGAAAATTTGTTGCCATCAGAAGTTGAGATTACATTAGGCGATATGAACGCATTGACCGACCAAGAAATTATTGAACTTTTAAGCGACTGTGAGGGATTTATGTATGCAGCGGGAGCCGATGAGCGCGTCGTTCCGGCAAAACCAGCCTTGAAATTCTTTTACGAAGCAAATGTATTACCGACGCAACGTTTCGCACGCTTGGCTAAACAAGCTGGTATAAAGAAATTTGTTATTTTTGGCTCTTATTTCGCAGAGTTTGCTGAACGATTAGTAGACAAATACGACCTAAAAAGCCAACCTTATCCCAATACGCGTTTACTGCAAGAACAAGTTGCGTTTGCTGAAGGTGAAGGCTCTATGACGGTAACAAGTTTGCGTCTTCCTTACATTTTCGGAACGATGCCAGAGCGTTTACCACTATGGAAAATGTTTACGGACCGGATTAAAGATCGCCCTGTCTTTCCTGCCCTTAAAGGTGGAACGGCAATGGTAACTGTCGAACAGGTGGCAGAAGCAGCAGTTGGTGCAATGGAGAATGGAAAGCATCGCAAAACATATGCTATTTCCGCAGTTAATATGAAATTCCAAGAATTTTACCAAATGATGGTAGATGCGCTTGGTCAAACAGAAACAACTACAGTTCCAGTGTTGCCATTTGAACAGCTGAAAGGTTCTTACGAGGCAATTGATCGTCACGCTGAAGAAAATGGAGTCGAACATGGGATTCTCTATTCCTTGTCCGGTCAAGTTCAAGAAGAAGATTTATTTGTAGACCCGGCTGATACATGGGAAGAATTGGGAATTAAAGACCATGACGTCATTGCCTCTATTAAAGAAACGCTAGAAAAATGTGTAGCAGAATAGCTGCTTGATTTAGCTAATCATTCTTGCTATAAAACGTGTATTCTGATTAAAAAAAGTTCGTGTTATTAGTCTAAAATAATAAATCCGAAACGGACGAAAAGTGTTATTTTTCGTTTGTTTCGGATTTTTTCTAAGAAAGGGATTAACGTTTTAGTATCTGTTGGATTTTGGTAAACATCATAGCCTACGATAAATTACTTGCTCGTAGCAATTTTCAGATTATAAGCTGGCTTAAGCTGACCATTTTTCATGTGATCTTCTTCTTTTACTCTCATGAAAGTGGCATCGTGATCAGTTTTTTAATAGCTGTTTCGTTTCCCAAAAGTCTTAAATTGCTTTTGATGTTCTATCATTTTAGCTCGACGTGCAGCTAATTTTCTTTTAGTTGATTTTAAAGAACGTCGTTCTTGTTTAGCAGGGTTGGGAGAAAGCTTAGGTGTTGTTTTAATTTGTTTTTCTAATTCTTCTAATCTGAATTCTAAACTAGTTAGAACTTCATCAACCATATCTAAAGACAGATTAGAACCATCTGGTATATGAGACGACGAATAAGCCTCTTTTAATTCATTCATTAAAGAGACGGTTGCTTCTCGATTCATCGCATCGAAACGAATCGTATTTTTCTTCCAAACAAAACTAAATTTATTGGCATCAGCTAAAATTTTAGTTCCATCAATAAAAATGGCATCATCAATCATGTTTTGTTGACGTAAATAAGCGGTTAGCTGCTCCAAGCCTTGATTAATAAGACCTTCTAATTCATTAGAGATTCTAAAGCGTGCAATCGTTCGATAGGAAGGCATCATTTCTTGTGTTAACCAACGAGCCGGTAGGCTCTCTTCAGCCAATTGAGCAATTTTATGACTACTAAAAACACTTCGAGTGTACGCAAATAAGACCAATTTCAACATAGCTGATAAGTCATATTGACGTGGTCTTCCGAATAAATAAGATTCTTTGATTTCTAGTGTTCAACTAGCTCGTTAATAAACCAAGCCGTATTATTTTTTTCTGGGGGATATGAAGTTGTGATATCCAAACTTAACTGATTCATGTTATAATTAGAATACATTTTTGGGTCCTTTATAGGATTCTTTGAAGCATGGGGGCAACCGTGCTTCTTTTTTATTTTATTATACCAAAATCCCTGATAAATTTGACTTTATTGCCAAATTTATCAGGGATTTTTTAAAGACTTATGTCACAGCTTCTTTTTTATAGGCCTTATGGTAAATTGGAAGTAAGGGAAAAGTATAGTAGAACGGGTAAGTTTTTCATCAACAATCATTATTGTGTTTAAATTTTTTAATAAAAAACACTAGTGATAAATTAAAAAATATAGATAAAATACGTGATTATGTTATTCTTATAAGATAAATGTGTTATTTAAATAACAGAAAGAAGGTATGTGTAGTGAATGATTTGTTGACACTGTTAGGTGTGGTTATCGTTATCGTAGGGTTCGCCCTTAAATTAGATGCTATTCTAATTATTACAATTTCCTTAATCGTGACCGCCTTAGTAGGTGGGTTAGGAATTGATGGGATGTTAGAAGTGTTAGGGACAAGTTTTGTTAACAATCGTGGAATGACGATTTTTATTTTAATTATGTTAGCAACAGGCACATTAGAGCGTAATGGTCTAAAGGAATCAGCAGCCACGTTTATTCAACGCTTCAAAAATGTTTCAGCTAGTGTGATTGTCGCAATTTATGGAGTGTTCCGTATGATTATGGCGGCATTTAATGTCAGTTTTGGTGGGGTGGCCGGTTTTGTTCGTCCAATTATTTATCCGATGACATTAGGAACGTTAGAATCTAAAGGACTAGAACCAACGCCAGAATATGAAGAAGAATTAAAAGGGATGTCTTCAGCAATGGAAAATATTTGTTGGTTCTTTGGACAAGTCTTATTTATCGGTGGGCCAGGTGGTTTGTTAGTGCAATCGACCTTAAAAGGTTTAGGCTATGATGTTAGTTTAGCAACCTTAGCGATGTATGAAATTCCCGTTGCCATTACGGCCTTAATTGTAGCGTGTGTTTACTTCTTCTGGAAAGATAAACAATTGATGAAAAAAATTTATGGTAACACAAAGAAGGAGGCGAAATAGATGGCTTTCTTTACAGATTCAACTATTTTATTAGCAGATAAATTATTAGAAGTTTTATATATTGTGATGGGGTTAATTGTGATGTATACGGGTGTTAAAAATTTAACCGATCAAACGAATCAAAAACGTATTGGAACAGCAGTCTTTTGGATTATTCTAGGAGTTATTTTAGCCTTTGGCCGTTGGATTCCAGCGCAAGTTAATGGTTTACTAGTCTTATTAATGACGATTCCTGCTATCGCTAAACGTGTTGGTAAAGGTGAAAGTCGTTTACCTTCAAAAGAATACATGCAAAATATGTCTGAAAAATTAGGATTAAAAGTCTTTATTCCAGCTTTTGCTATCGGAATTTTTGCGATTGTGTTTGCTTTATTTACTAACTTAGGTGCTTTAGTTGGTGTTGGTATGGGAGTGTTGGTTGCGATTATAAGCTTGATGGTGCTATCAAGTGACAATAAACCTGTAACCTTCTTAAACGATGCGGCTGATATGTTAGGAACAGTCGGCCCGTTAAGTATGTTACCGATGTTATTAGCTTCATTAGGGGCTGTCTTTACAAGCGCCGGCGTGGGCGAAGTAATTTCGTCTGGCGTGAAACAAGTGATTCCTGAAGGTAATGTGGTCTTAGGAATTATTGTCTATGCAATCGGGATGGTCTTGTTTACGATGATTATGGGGAATGCTTTTGCGGCGATTACCGTGATGACGGTCGGAATTGGTGGGCCATTCGTCTTAGCTTATGGTGCGAATCCGGCATTAGTCGGGATGTTAGCTTTAACATGCGGTTATTGTGGTACACTGTTAACACCAATGGCAGCTAACTTTAATATCGTTCCAGTTGCAATGCTAGAGATGAAAAATAAATACGGTGTTATCAAGAACCAAGTTTTTATCGCATTATTTATGTTAGTCTTTCAAATTGTGTATATGATTTTATTTAGATAAGGAGCGTGTTTAGTATGAAAATATTAGTAACAGGTTTTGATCCATTTGGTGGCGACAAAATTAATCCAGCGTATGAGGCGGTAAAACTATTACCGGATGTTATCGAAGGGGCAGAGATTATTAAGTTAGAAATCCCAACGGTTTTTTATGATTCAGCTGATGTGATGAAAGCTAAAATTGCGGAAGTTAAGCCAGATGTGGTGCTATGTGTTGGTCAAGCAGGTGGTCGTGCGTCGGTTTCAATCGAACAAGTAGCAATTAATAAAATTGAAGCACGTATTCCGGATAATAAAGGCAATCAACCATTCGATACGCCGGTTCAAGCTACAGGTGACACTGCTTATTTCACCAACTTACCGATTAAAGCGATGGTTAAAAATATCCATGATAATGGTTTGCCAGCTTATATTTCATACACTGCTGGGACCTATGTTTGTAACTACATCATGTATGAATTGATGTACATGATTGCGACAGAGTTTAAAGAAATTAAAGGTGGTTTCGTTCATGTGCCATTTATTCCAGCACAAACGATTGAACGTCCGGTTGATACTGCGGCAATGAGCTTACAAGATATTGCATTATCGCTTGAATATGCTTTAGCTGCGATTGTGACGAACAAAGAAGATATTCAATTGAATTCTGGCACGACTCACTAATGATGAAAAAAGCGCACTTCTTATGAAGTGCGCTTTTTAACTACGTTTTTTAAGGGAATTCCGCTAATAGTCACTAGCAGTAGACCCAATAAACCAAGGAATACAGGATTTACGGAAGAGGTTTTAGGTAATTCATTTGCTTGAGTGGTTGTTGCTTCGTTTGAGCTAGTAAGTGTTATCTTGCTTTCTGTAGCTTGAGATGTACGTGTTGTTGGGCTATTTGATGAAGTGCTCGCCAAGGCTGCTTTAGCGAAATCTTTCGTAAAGGATTCATTGGTCGCATTATCTGAACTTGCTTGATTAGAAAATGTTTCATCGATTGAGGTAATTGTCGAATCAGTCGCATGTTCGCTAGTGTCAGTTTGCTGTAAGTTGTCAGTTGAGCTACCTTCGTATTCTTCTTCATCAATATCGTCTACTTGATTAGAGACATAAATCAAATTAAGGATTTCATTAGTCTCTCCAAAGGTATAGAGCAAGATGGCAGATGAATTGTTTCGTGCAAAGCTAAAACTTTCTGCTTCTTTGAACGTATAGCCATCGATGTCTAATAATGCAATATTGGTTTGCTCATCTGCTTTTCCGTAATAAGTGATGTAAGGGACATCAGGAATAGGTTCATAATCTTCGTCTAAAAAGTTCAAGGTGACTTGGACTGGTGTCTTACCGACTGGCGTTATATCAATAGAAACATTTTTTGCTTCATCTGGGCTTGGATAAGTTCCTGTTAAGCCGCCATCTTGGTTGATGATGAAATTCCCACCTGAGACGCTTGTTATTTTCCCCATCGAAGCATCAATCGGGATGATTAAGGTTGAATAAGGTTCTCCATAGAAACTCATCGTATACCCGAATTCACCTAGGCTTTCATGGTTTAAAGTGACATGAACGGCAGCACCCGTTTTAGTGCCAGTTGTCGTATTAGTTGCGGGTTGCTTCGGCATATATTGTTGTGTATTAGTTGTCTGCTCGATTGAAGAGTTATCATCAGTCGCCTCGCTCGTAGTACTTGTTGTTGCCGGTAATGTATTATTTAAACTAGGAAATAGGTTAATACCAGGACGATTGGCCAATTGAATTGAGGGCTTCGTCGTACTAGTTGCTGTATCAGTTGTCTCTTCAGCATTCGTCGTTAACGTCATCCCAACTAATGAGCTGACAACTAATAATCCCTTGAATAGTATTTTTTTCATAGATAAACCTCCAGGTATTGATAAAAAAGCTCAATAAAATTACTATAATCATAACACAGGTTACTAAAATGTTTGAAAATAAGCGGTTATAAGCGCGAAAAAACACACAACTGTTCAAGATTGTGTGTTTGTGTGCTTATTTATTTATATTTTTCTTCTAGATCACTCATCCACTTCCCTAACCAAGCGCCTAAAAGACACATGATGAAGCATAGTAAATATTGTAAGAAACCGAAATTCGCGTAGTTAGTAGGAATAATCATAATTGTGGAAGCAAAGACAATCCCTAAAATAAAGTGAAATAGTTTTGAAAAATGTCTTCGGAAAATCGCATCCATGATTTTTGATAAACCTAAAACACAGACAAGACCACCGATAGCAATTGGAATTAATACGGCTAAGTCCATGTTTTTGATGCCGTCAGACATCGCTTTATACATGCCCATGTAGACTAAAAAGTTTGAAGGGCTAAGACCGGGTACGATCATCCCTAAACCAATTAACGCTCCCGCAATCATCCAAGTGAAGAAGTTTTGCTCCACTGTTCCGAATAAGCCTTGGCCAAAGAATAGGAACAAACCACCTAAAATAAAGGTAATGACTAAAAGAGTTAGATCAACATTGTTGCGTCCTTCTTTACCGGCTTCTCTCCATAAAGCAGGAACTGTTCCGATGATACATCCTACAAAGAACCACAAAATAATCGTTTCGTAATTTCCTAGTAAGAAACTTACACCAAACGAAAGTAAAAATACTCCGAAAATCCCACCTAAACCAATAGGGATGAAGTACAACACATTCTCTTTGAAGTTTTTAGTGATGTGAGCTAGAAATGAAATAATTCGTTCATAAATACCAAAAATTGCTGCTAAAGCGCCACCGCTCACACCAGGAAGAATAAAGCCCGAACCAATGAACATACCTTTTACAAAACGTAAAAGCCAGTCTTTCATATTATTTGTCATATAAAAATATCTCCTAAAAAAATTATTATGTTTTTATCATACCTAAAATAGTAGAATTTGAAAACAAAAGATTATAATTTAGGGATTTCTTAATATCTGGCTAAAACTATTAATTTCTAAAAATATACAATAGTGGTTGATGTTTGCTATAATATTGAGAGATGCGAGAGCGAAAAAAGGGGTAAAGACTAAAATGAATGTTTTGAGGAATAAAAAGAAGACGATTTTGTTAAATATCATCTGGATGATGATGTTTTCTCTTTTAGGGGTTGGGACACAACAAGTTGAAGCAGCAAATGAAAATTTTAAAATAATTGGTTATTTACCAGATTATGACACACAACATTTAGATAGTACGGTAGATTTAGCGCAGTTTACCGATGTTAATTATTTCTCAGTTGTACCAACAGGTGATGGGAAATTGAAATTTACCGATAGTGGTAGTCCGGATCAGCTAAAAGCCTTGGTTGAGAAAGCGCACATTCATAATGTTCGTGTGGGTGTTAGTATAGGTGGTTGGAATTTAAGCGATAACTTTTCAGCAGCGACACATCAAGACACATTAAGAACATTTATTAATAGTATTAAAGCTTTTGTCGACGAGTATAAACTAGATACTGTTGATATTGATTGGGAATATCCAGAAGCCAATGAAGCACAACGATTTGAAACGTTTATCCAAACGTTGAAGAAATCTTTAGACCCACAGACCTATGTTTCGATTACGGTTCCGTCCGGGGTGGCCGCAAATGGTCAGCCAAGTGGACATTGGGAGGTTCATTTCACACCGACTGCATTAAAAACGGCTGATTGGATTAACATCATGTCATATGATGCGCAAATTGAAGGCTATCCTAATCATTCGACGACTGAATTACACCAAGCTAATTTAGATTACTGGAATAAAATATTAGGTGGTAATCACATGAATAAGTTAGTGTCGGGTATTCCTTTTTATGGGAAAGCAGCTGATGGGTCAGTGATGACTTACCGTAATATTATTAACGAAGCCCCAGAAGTACCGTTGGATGATGAAGTAATGATTAACGGTGTGACGTATTTTATTAATAATAAGCAAACCATTCGTGATAAGACACTGGCTTCAATAGAAACCGAATCAGGAGGCATCATGATTTGGGCTCCTACGATGGACACTGAAAAATCAAGTTCGACTAACTTGATGAAAGTGTTATATGATACGGTTGAAAAAGAAAAGGTATCATTAAATCGTGCCAATTCACTAGCTGAAGAAGTGACACCAAGTATTGTCGTTAAAAAAATTAACTGGTTAGATGTATTAAGCGTCTTACTAGGGCTATTGTTACTAAGCTTGGGTATTCCGTTGCTCCTAGGTTACTGGCAAAAATATTTACCTAATAGTTTAAAAGGTAAGAAGTTAAATAAAAAAGCCTTTGCTAAATTAATAGGGATAACTGCAATTATTTTAGGTGTTTTATTCGTCTTAATGGGTCTAACTCCTTGGTGGATGCCATTGTTGTATGTTTTAGCATTAATAGCATTATTTGTTAAATTACTGAAAAAATAACGATTTATTAAGAGCCATGACGATTAGTCGTGGCTCTTTTTTGTGTGAGCCAGACATAGACGTGATAGTTATGTCAGTGAGTCATGAAAGAATGAGAAATCTTTCGAATTCACCAAGAAATATGGTACAATTTAGAGGCGAACGCATGTTTTGGATAAGGAGAATTAGTATGTACGAATATATGAAAGGGCAAGTAACATTTGTTAGCCCATATTACATTGTGTTAGAAGTTGGCGGGATTGGATATCAATTAGCTGTGGCGAATCCGTTTCGTTACAATACAGAAACCAAAGAAACGTTGATTTATATTTATCAAGCGGTGCGTGAAGATGCTATTAACTTGTTTGGTTTTAATCAATATGAAGAAAAACAATTATTTATGAAATTAATTAGTGTCTCAGGAATTGGTCCGAAAAGCGCCTTAGCCATTATGGCGGGAGAAGACCATGTTGGGTTAGTTAAAGCGATTGAGTCAGATGACTTTAAGTATTTAACGAAGTTTCCTGGTGTAGGTAAAAAAACAGCACAACAAATGATTCTTGATTTGAAAGGAAAACTAGATGATTTAGTTATTTCAGAACTAAAAGGAGACGAGCAAATTTCGCTATTAGATATCGATTTAGATGGTTCAAACAATCGTTATTTAGAGGAAGCTATCGAAGCGTTGTTAGCATTAGGTTACTCACAAAAAGAATTGGCGCGCATTGAAAAAGAGTTGAAGAGTTTGAATTTAGATTCAACTGATGCATACTTACGCCAAGGTTTAAGCCTATTAATGAAAAAATAAGGAGGTTTTCTTATGGTAGAAAACGACCGCATGCTTTCTCCTGAAAATCTGCCTTTTGAATCAGAAGAGAAGCAACTGCGCCCAACACGATTAGCTCAATATATCGGGCAACATAAAGTCAAAGAAGAATTGTCGATTTATATTAAAGCAGCGTTGAATCGTCAAGAAGCTCTTGATCATGTCTTGTTATTTGGACCACCGGGATTAGGGAAAACAACAATGGCGATGGTGATTGCAAATGAGATGGGGGTTCAGATTAGAACAACGAGTGGACCGGCAATTGAACGGCCAGGTGATCTAGTAGCATTGTTGAATGAGCTAGAACCAGGCGATGTATTATTTATTGATGAAATTCACCGCTTACCACGCGTTGTAGAAGAGATGCTATATTCAGCGATGGAAGATTTTTACGTCGATATCATGGTTGGTCAAGGTCCGACTGCGCATCCCGTTCATTTTGAGTTACCACCATTTACCTTAATCGGCGCGACGACTCGTGCCGGGATGTTATCTGCGCCACTTCGTGATCGATTCGGTATTGTTTTGCATATGGAATATTATGAAGTGCAAGATCTACAAGAAATTGTATTGCGTTCGGCTGATATTTTTAGAACAGATATTTTAGAAGATGGTGCGTTAGAAATTGCGCGCCGTTCGCGTGGAACCCCACGAATTGCCAATCGTTTGTTACGACGCGTGCGTGACGTGGCACAAGTTGAAAATGACGGAATTGTTGATTCAAAAACAGCTGACCGTGCCTTGGCAATTTTACAAGTTGACCATGAAGGATTAGACTATGTCGATCAAAAAATCCTACGTACGATGATTGAATTATATGGTGGTGGACCAGTAGGATTAAGTACGTTATCAGTAAATATTAGCGAAGAAACTGAAACGGTAGAGGACATGTATGAGCCGTATTTAATTCAGAAAGGCTTTATTCAACGCACACCTCGTGGTAGGGTAGCGACACCACAAGCTTATGAACATTTAGGCTATTATTACCCTCAAAAATAAAGCGGGACAGTTGCATCTGAATTTCATCGTGCTAGAATGGAAGAGATTTAAATTGAAGAAGAGGGATAATCATGACATATACAACAGAAGATTTTGATTTTGCATTACCAGAAGAATTAATTGCCCAAACGCCATTAGAAAATCGTGCAACATCACGTTTGTTGATTTTAAATAAAGAAACAGGTGAGATGGAAGACAAGCATTTCACGGATATTATTGACGAATTAAATGCTGGCGATGCCTTAGTGATGAACGATACACGTGTTTTACCAGCTAGAATTTACGGGGTGAAACCTGATACAGGTGGTCAATTAGAAATTTTGTTATTAAACAACACAACGGGTGATCGTTGGGAAACGTTAATTAAGCCAGCTAAACGTGCCAAAGTCGGTACAGTGATTGATTTTGGTGAAGGAAAATTACAAGCAACTGTAGTAGAAGAGTTAGAACATGGTGGCCGTGTGATTGAATTTAATTATGAGGGAGTCTTTTTAGAAATATTAGAGTCTCTAGGTGAGATGCCTTTACCACCCTATATTAAAGAACGTTTAGAAGATCCAGACCGTTATCAAACGGTTTATGCGAAAGAAAATGGTTCAGCGGCTGCACCAACAGCAGGGCTACATTTTACCAAAGAATTATTAGAGAAAATCGAAGCAAAAGGGATTCGTCTAGTTTATTTAACCTTACATGTTGGTTTGGGAACCTTCCGCCCAGTAAGTGTAGATAATATTGCCGAACACAAAATGCATAGCGAGTTTTATCGTCTGACTGAAGAAGCAGCGCAAGCGTTAAATGAAGTCAAAGCACAAGGTGGCCGTATTGTAGCCGTTGGGACAACATCCATTCGTACGCTAGAAACAATTGGTCAAAAATTTGACGGTGAGATTAAAGCTGATAGTGGCTGGACTGATATTTTTATTACACCAGGTTTTGACTTTAAAGTAGTGGATGCTTTTTCAACTAATTTCCACTTACCAAAATCAACGTTGGTGATGTTAGTCAGCGCATTTGCCGGACGCGACAACGTCTTAAATGCTTATAATCATGCCGTTCAAGAACGTTACCGCTTCTTCAGTTTCGGTGACGCCATGTTTGTAAAATAAAGTGATCGAATAAGTATTAGAACTTGCTTATAATTTATATGACCACGAAAAAAAGCCAAGCGTCTCGATCGCTTGGCTTTTCTGGTTCTTCGGAAGGACTTAGAAAGATTTACTAGATAAGAAGTCATGTAAGTTTATGGATGAGTATATTCTTTACATTTTTCTTTTTCTATTCTTCTAAATTCTCTTGCAAAACAAGATTTGTCTTTCAATACTTCTTTGTCAATTCTTTTTGCAATGCATTAATCTTTTAAACTGTTCACGTTATCTTGAAGCGTTAAACGTTACATGTCTTCTTAATGATTGGTGAAATGTGTACTTCTAGAACACTTCGTTGTTTCTTTGTATTACCTATTCAGTTGTAATTTTCGAGAACTTGATTTTCTAAGATTGCATCCTTCCTTCTAACTATATTAAACCATATTTTGTGTGCGCTTTCAAAAGATATGCTCAATAAGCTATGAAAAAATCTCTTCGGTAAAAACTTGCACAAACTTGCCCCACAGAGTATGATAATTTAGATGCTATTAAATGTAGAATTAAATGAAAGTAGGGAGACGAGATGACAGAACCAGCCATTCGTTACCGATTGATTAAAAAGGAAAAGCATACAGGAGCACGTTTAGGTGAAATTATCACACCACATGGAACGTTCCCGACTCCAATGTTTATGCCGGTCGGTACATTAGCGACAGTTAAAACAATGGCGCCTGAAGAATTAAAAGACATGGGTGCCGGTATTATTTTAAGTAACACTTACCATTTATGGTTGCGACCAGGAGAAGACATTGTAGAAGAAGCGGGCGGTCTTCACAAATTTATGAATTGGGATCAAGGAATTTTAACTGATTCAGGAGGTTTCCAAGTTTGGTCACTATCAGATATGCGAAAAATTGAAGAAGAAGGTGTTCATTTCAGGAATCATTTAAATGGCTCTAAAATGTTCCTTTCACCTGAAAAAGCGATCCAAATTCAAAATAAACTAGGTCCAGATATTATGATGAGTTTCGATGAGTGTCCGCCGTTTGAAGAAAGTCACGACTATGTGAAAAAATCAATCGAACGTACGACACGTTGGGCTGAACGTGGCTTGAAAGCTCACGCTAATCCAGATCGCCAAGGGTTATTTGGTATCGTACAAGGAGCAGGTTACAAAGATTTACGTTTGCAAAGTGCCAAAGACTTAATGAGTTTAGATTTCCCAGGTTACTCAATTGGTGGTCTATCAGTAGGCGAAACGAAAGATGAAATGAATAATATCTTGGATGTGTTGAATCCTGTTTTACCAGAAAATAAACCACGTTACTTAATGGGGGTCGGAACAGCGGACTCATTAATTGATGGTGTCATCCGCGGTGTCGATATGTTCGACTGCGTATTACCAACACGAATTGCTCGTAATGGCACATGTATGACAAGCAAAGGTCGTTTGGTGGTTAAAAATGCTCAATACGCGCGCGATTTCCGACCGATTGATGAAAAATGTGGTTGCTACACTTGTCGTAACTATTCACGCGCTTACGTTCGTCACTTAATTAAGAGTGATGAAACATTTGGCTTACGTTTAACGTCTTATCACAATTTGTATTTCTTATTAGATGTGATGAAACAAGTTCGCCAAGCGATTATGGATGATAACTTATTAGAATTCCGCCAAGCCTTCTTTGAAGAGTACGGTTTCAACAAAGAAAACGCTAAGAAATTCTAAAAAATAGTAATTATTAGTAGAACCGATGTTTTATTTTTGATAAAGTATAATTAACAAATAGAAAAAGAGGTGCGGTATAATGGGCGGAATATTAATGTTAATCGTTTTTGGGGGCGTGATGTACTTCATGACGAGTAAACAAAAGAAACAAGTTAAAGAGCATCAAGAAAAATTAAATAGCATTCAACCAGGTGACAAAGTTGTCACAATTGGTGGATTACATGGTGTAGTGGCTGATGCAAAAACATCAGAAACAGGTAAAACTGTTTTATTAGATTGCGAAGGTATTTTCTTAGAGTTTGAACGTTCAGCAATTAAAACAATCGTACCAGGTGCAGGTTTAACAACCGAAGAATCACCAGTTGAAGCTGAAGTGACAGAAGTTTCGGAAATTATCGAGACGCCTACTGAGGAAGTAGTTACAGAAGTAGAAAACGTGATTGAAGCGTCTCAAGACGAAACAAAAGCGTAAAAATAATAGAAATGTTTGATGGGTAAACTTAAAAAGTTTCCCATCTTTTTTTGTTTTTCATATACTTAGTCTTGTTTAGTTTTGTAAACGTTATCAATGTTAGTTTTTTAATGATTTAGAGAACGTTGTCATGGTGTGTGTTTGGATTGTATTCAGTTATTTTTTGTTTGTTTGTTAATTAATTCACAAATAAGTATTTACTTTTTTAAAAAATAAGTGTATGATTACATTGTGAAAAGATTAACAAACAACGGAGGTTACATCATGGTAGATAAAAAAGTGGTTGAAAAAGTTGAGAAGATCAATGTTGATGAGATGATTAATGATTTAGTGGAAAAAGGGAATGTTGCTTTAAAAGCAATGGAAAATTTCGAACAAGAACAAGTTGATGGAATTGTTCACAAGATGGCGATTGCTGCTTTAAACGCACATATGCCGTTAGCTAAAATGGCAGTTGAAGAAACGGGCCGTGGCGTATATGAAGATAAAGCTATTAAAAATATGTATGCTTCAGAATACATTTGGAACAACATTAAAAACGATAAAACATGTGGCGTTATTAACGAAGACCCACAGCATAACTTAATTGAAATTGCCTCACCAGTCGGCGTGGTTTGTGGGGTAACGCCAACGACTAACCCAACTTCTACAACAATTTTCAAAGCGTTAATTTCTATTAAGACTAGAAACCCAATTATTTTTGCATTCCATCCAAGCGCGCAAGAGTGTTCAAAAGAAGCAGCACGTATTGTTAGAGATGCAGCTGTCTTAGCAGGCGCGCCAGAAAACTGTGTTCAATGGATTGAGCATCCATCACTTGAAGCAACAAGTGGCTTAATGAACCATCCAGGTGTGGCAATTGTTTTAGCAACAGGTGGATCAGGCATGGTTAAATCAGCTTACTCAACTGGTAAACCAGCTTTAGGTGTAGGTCCTGGTAACACACCCGTTTACGTTGAAAAAACAGCAAAAATCAAACGCGCGGTTAACGATTTAATCGTATCTAAAACCTTTGATAACGGAATGATTTGTGCATCTGAACAAGGAATCATCGTTGATAAAGAAATCTATGACGATGTAAAAGCAGAATTCCAAGCGCACCAAGTTTACTTTGTTAAAGAAGATGAAATCGAAAAATTAGAAGCGACTGTGATGAATGAAGCGAAAACAGCAGTTAACGCTAAAGTAGTAGGAATGCCAGCAACAACTATCGCTGAATGGGCAGGTATCAAAGTACCAGCTGGAACTAAAATTTTAATGGCAGAACTTAAAGGAACAGGTATTGAGTACCCATTATCATTAGAAAAATTATCGCCAGTTTTGGCAATGGTGAAAGCAAACAACCGTGAAGAAGCACTACAACTTTGCGAAAACATGTTAGAGTTTGGTTTAGGACATACAGCAGTTGTTCATACTGAAGATGAAGAGTTACAATTACAATTCGGTTTACGCATGAAAGCTTGTCGTGTCTTAGTTAATTCTCCAGCTGCTCAAGGTGGTATCGGTGACTTATACAACGAAATGATTCCATCATTAACATTAGGTTGCGGTTCATACGGTAAAAACTCAGTCTCTAAAAACGTTTCAGCCATTAACTTAATCAATACAAAAACAATAGCGAAAAGAAGGAACAATATGCAATGGTTTAAATTACCACCAAAAATCTATTTCGAAAAAAATTCATTAAACTACCTAGAAGACATGAAAGATGTGGAACGCGTTTTTATCGTCGCTGACCAAGGAATGGTAAGTTTAGGTTATGTTAACCGTGTAATTGATACATTAAATCGTCGTTCTAATTCAGTTCAAGTGGAAGTGTTCGCTGATGTTGAACCTGATCCATCAAGTGATACTGTCGAACGTGGTTTAGCTCAAATGACATCATTCAAACCTGATACAATCATCGCACTAGGTGGGGGTTCACCAATGGATGCGGCGAAAGGTATGTGGATGTTCTATGAGCATTCAGATGTTGAATTCTTTGGCGCAAAACAAAAATTCTTGGATATCCGTAAACGTACTTATAAAATTCCAGGAGCAGAAAAAACTAAATTTGTTGCGATTCCAACAACTTCTGGTACAGGTTCTGAGGTAACACCTTTTGCGGTTATTACCGACAGCGAAACAGGCGTTAAATACCCATTAGCTGACTACGCTTTAACACCAGACGTAGCGATTATTGACCCACAATTTGTTTACTCAGTTCCAAAATCAGTGACAGCAGATACTGGGATGGACGTGTTAACACATGCGATTGAATCTTATGTTTCTGTTATGGCATCAGATTATACTAGAGGTTTAAGTTTACAAGCCATCAAATTAGTGTTTGAAAACTTAGAAGATTCTTGCTTACGTCCAAACGAAGAAAATCGTGAAAAAATGCATAACGCCTCAGCTTTAGCTGGTATGGCTTTTGCCAACGCATTCTTAGGTATTTGTCACTCTATCGCTCATAAATGTGGAGCTGCTTTCCATATTCCGCATGGCCGTACGAATGCGATTTTATTACCACATGTCATTCGTTATAATGCAAAAGATCCATCAAAACATGCGTTATTCCCTAAATATGATTTCTTCCGTGCTGACGAAGACTACGCAGAAATCGCGCGCTACTTAGGATTAAAAGGTAAAACAACTGAAGAGTTGGTTGAATCTTTAGCCAAAGCCGTTTCTGAATTAGGTGAAAAATGTGGTATCGATATGAGCTTCAAAGCACAAGGTGTGACAAAAGCACAAGTTGATATTCAAGCAGACGAATTAGCAGAATTAGCTTACGAAGATCAATGTACAGGCGCTAATCCTAAAGAACCATTAATTAGTGAACTGAAAGACATCATTATTAAAGCATATAATGGAAAGTAATTAACTACCCCTAAATAGTTGAAAAAAATAAGGAGCCGTGCTTGCCACGCTCCTTATTTTTTATTTGATTAGTTCGATGTTTAGAGGATTGTTTGTGGAAAAAAGTCCCTAAAAATGGTAAACTAATGAAGATTGTTTTTTGGTTTTAAAAGAACTTGAGGTGGAAAAGTGAAAAAATTTAATTTAAGTAAAAACATGATAATTGCCATCATTTTGACAATCGTTGTGGTTATTTTAATCAGTGTGAGTGCTCTTCAGCGAGACCGCAAGAACGAAACGAATGTTTTCCAAGCTGTCACCAACGATTTGGTCGCAACGCTAGATAAAGGATTGTCTTATCCAATTAGAACGATTCAAAAAGGTATTCATGTCATAGGGGATATTTTTGGTACTTATGAAGAAAATTCTGAGTTGAAAAAGCGTTTAGATAGTTATGCAGAAGTTCAAGTCGAAAACGACTTGTTACAGAAAGAAAATAAAGAATTACGCGAACAATTAGAATTAGGGGCAACTTTAACAACGCAGGAGAAAGTTAATGCTAATGTGATTTCAAGATCACCAGATAACTGGCAAGATATCTTAATTATCGATAAGGGCTCAGTTGATGGTATCGAAGTTGATATGCCAGTTATGGGTAGTAAAGGCTTAATTGGACGTGTGATTGCGGTTAACAATATTTCTTCAAAAATTGAATTATTAACATCTACGAACCAAAATTCAAATTACTTTCCAGTCATGATTAACTTAGCGGGTGGAGAGCCTGTTTTTGGATTACTAGAAAATTACGATGAAACAACGAATATGTTTATCGTGAAACAGCTTAATTCTACTGAAGGTATAAAAAAAGATGATCAAGTCCTAACATCTGGATTAGGCTCAAGTTCTCCTAAGGGCTTAATAGTTGGTACGGTTGAAAAAATCGAAACAACTAATTTTGGACTAGAAAAAGAAGTTTATGTTAAACCAGCTTCATCGCTCTACGACATTTCTGTGGTAACAGTCGTCAAACGTATGGCAGGAAGTGAAGAATAATGAAAGAAAGCATAGTAATTAAAATTTGGTTACCATTTATTTTGTTAATGGCAACCTTATTAGATGCTCAAATTAGTAATATATTACGATTGGCGTTTGATAATCAGTACGTGATTTTGAGTCATTTTATGCTACTAGGGTTAATTTTAGCTAGCCTATTTTTTAAGCGTGGTTATTTAATGACGTTATCAATTGTTTTAGGGTTAATTATTGACAGCTACTATTATGGCATTTTGGGTATCTTTACGGTATCATTGCCAATTACGGTTTCTTTAGCTTATTGGATTTTTAAATATGTAAGACCGACGATTGCCAGTTTATTCTTAAGTTTAGTGATATTTATTACGTTAATGGATTCGAGTTCCTATTTTATTCAAGTTATTTTTAACTTAATAGAAGGTGATTTTATCAAGTTTATTGCCCGAGAATTAGGCCCAACGTTGTTTATGAATATCTTCTTTTACGTGTTATTAGCGTATCCGATTAATAAATTGTTACATAAAAAAAGATAGCCTTGAAATATTATTGTAATATTACTATTATATTGCTGTCATAGTAGTGTGGTAAGATTATTCCTGTAGATGTAGGAAAGAATTATATTATATAGAGAATTAATACGGGGGTAACTAGAGTGAAGAAACGTTTATTAACAATGTTGTTGGTAAGTACAATGGCTTGTGGAAGTTTAGCATTACCAAGTACTATTCACGCAGATGAGTTTGATCAAAAAATTGAAAATTCAAATAAAAAAATTAAAGAATTAAGTGACAAGGCGGCTACAGCAGAAGCTGAATTAGCAGCTGTTAGAGAAAATATTGCAGCAATTCGTGAGAAAGCTGAAAAATTACAAAAAGAACAAGCAACTTTAGGTAAAGAAGTTTCTGATTTAAATAAAGAAGTTTCAGACTTAAATGATAAAATTGAAAAACGCGACGAGCGTTTGAAAGAACAAGCACGTGCTGTTCAAACTGGTGGTATGTCTTCAGGATATCTTGAAGCAGTATTATCAGCGGATAATTTATCTGATGCTATTACACGTGTAGCGGCTTCAGCTAAACTTGTTTCTGCTAGTAACACTTTATTAAAAGAACAAGAAGAAGATAAACAAGCTGTTGAAGATAAAAAAGCTGAAACAGAAGATAAATTAAAAGAAATTCAAGCGGTAGCTTCAGATTTAGAAGCTCAAAAAGGTCAATTAGTTGATCAAGAATTACAACAAACAGTTTTAGTTAATACAATCGCAGCTGAGAAATCAACTGAAGAAGGTAAAAAAGCTGAATATGTTGCTCAAAAAGAAGAAGCAGAACGTCAACGTGCTGAACAAGCTCGTTTAGCAAGAGAAGCTGAAGAAAGAGCTGCTGCCGAAGCTGCTGCTGCAGCAAGAGAAGCGGCAAAAGTTGTTGAAACACAAGTATCAACCGTTAACAGTGAAGAAGCAAGCGAAACAACGACTTCATCATCTGAATCTCAATCACTTGTGACTAACAATAATGACTCTTCAACAACTAATTCAAATTCAAGTACTGAAGAATCACAAAACAGTCAAGTTGAAAGTAATGACAATACTGAAAGCACAGTAGATAGTAATACTGAAGCGCCAGAAGTAGTTACACCGCCAAGTTCATCTATTAACGCTTCAGCAATTTTAGCAGAAGCAGCTAAACATATTGGGAAACCTTATGTTTGGGGTGGTAAAGGTCCGGATGTCTTCGACTGTTCTGGATTTACTGCTTATGTATTCCGTAAAGCTGCTGGCCGCGAAATTGGCGGATGGACAGTACCTCAAGAATCTGCAGGTACAGTGATTCCATTATCACAAGCACAAGCTGGAGATTTATTATTCTGGGGTCCACAAGGTGCTACACATCACGTAGCGATTTCAACTGGGGGAACTGGATACATCCATGCACCACAACCAGGTGAGTCAATCAAATATGGTTCATTCCAATATTACTCACCAGACTTCGCAGTACGCGTAAGATAATATTAATTCAAAATGTTAACTAGAGAATTATTTCGATTCTCTAGTTTTTTGTGTTTTTGTTCGTAAAACCAATAAAATATGATATGATGATATCACATTTGAGGAGAGGTGTTTATGATGAAAAAAAGAATGATGACGTCATTATTTGTGGGAAGTTTAGCCATAAGTGGTTTATTATTAACTGCTTGCCAGTCTAGAGAATCATCAATCAAAACAACTAGTAATCTTAAAGCTGGTCAGATGAAATCGTTAGTTAGAGAAGAAAATGATAATCCTTTTACAGCATTACTAGGAAATAATTTGGGTGGCTTAGCATTTAATGTGACGGATGATGTCAAAGAAATGTTAGTCTATTTTGATGTTTATGAAAAAGATAAATTAGTTCGTCATGAAGAAGTTGGAGGGGTTTTATTTGATGATTCGGACCTATTCAGTGCTGATAGAACAGGGAATTTAGTTTGGGCGCAGTATGAAAATATTAGCTTGAATGATGAGCTTAAGAAAGAAGAGGAAGGAGAGGATATACATGTTTTGGGACCAATCGCAGTTGCTTCCTCAACAGTTGATGGCGGGGTCAGTTATCAATTTGATATGCCCGATTTAAGCCATTATTCTTATGATTCGTCGGGAAATAGTCGTATTGATCCTGCCGAAAAGATGCGACTTAATGAACCAGTGATGTTAAATGTTTGGACTAAAGGAGATTCTTTAGCAACTTTTAATGAAGGATCAGCTTATTTTAAAAAGGAAAATTTAACGAATGAAGCGAGCTATTTCTTATATGTAATATTTTCTGATAAAGTAGTAGAATAGTTATGTTATAACAAATAAGAACTAGTTGAAATGGTCTAAGGGTGAAGATATGAAGAAAACAAATACAATATTACCGGGAATGGTGTTGTCATTAGTACTTAGTGTTATGGCGCAACAACTGGTTAAATTAGTGCCAACGTTAGGAAGTGCTTTAATAGCAATTTTTTTAGGAATTATTGTGGGAAATATCGTGGGCAATCAAGCGAAGCTTGATAAAGGAACGAAGTTTTCAGAGAGCAAGCTCCTAGAAGTTGCGATTGCTTTGACAGGGTTAACATTAAGTTTACAGTCAGTGGCTAAGATTGGTCTAGGTGGTATTACTTACGTGGTCTTACAGATGATTGTGACGATAGTGGGCGTTATTTTAATAGGTAAGTGGATGGGCTATCAACTTGATTTTCGTTTGTTGATGGGCGCTGGAAATGGGGTATGTGGTTCCTCAGCCATTGCGACGGTGACGCCAGTCATTGGGGCTAAAGAAAAAGACAAAGGTTTAGCGATTACGATTGTTAATTTAACCGGAACCTTGCTGATGATTGTCGCACCGCTATTATCCCTTCAATGGTTTGGTAATTCTGTCATGAAAACAAGTGCTTTAATTGGCGGTAATTTACAGTCAGTCGGGCAAGTCGTTGCGTCTGCTAAAATGGTGAGTGAGCCAGTAACTGAAATGGCGACCATTTTTAAGCTGTTACGGGTGGTTTTATTAATCGTCGTTGTGCTAGTATTTAGCAAGTTGGATACAGAAAAAACGGTGTCTAGTAGTGGCGAAAAACTAGCAACAACTCGCAAGCTAAGCGTTAAGATTCCGTGGTTTATTATGGCATTCTTTATCGGTTGTGTATTAACGTCAACAATCATTGATTTACCCGCAACGCTAGTAACTAGTATTAAATGGGTAAGTAATCAGTTTGAAATCATGGCGCTAGCGGCGATTGGCTTGCGTGTGAACATTAAACACTTGGTCAAAGAAGGACCTAAAGCGATGGTGTATGGCTTATTGGTAGCATGTTTACAAATGTTGACAGCCTATGCTTTAATTAGTATGTTAATTTCTTAATAGTTTTAGCGTGTCTGCGATTGAAAAACAATCCAAAGCATGCTAAAATAATCTGGTAAAGCGTTTTAATAAAGCAATAACTAAATAGTATTTTTCGTTATGTATAGGTGGGTGGGCTTCTTGCTACCCGTCTATACTTTTTTTTGTGCGATGAAAGGAGAAATTATGTTTAAACAATGGAAAAATGTTGATGTTAAAAAGGAATTGTTTGGTGGTCTAACGTCTTTTTTTGCGATTTCTTATGTGATCATCGTAAATTCAATGATTTTAGCCGAAGCGGGCTTACCACCTGAATTAAGTGTCTTTGGTACGATTTTTATCTCAGTGATTGGTTGTTTACTAATTGGTTTACTAGGGGATGTTCCTATTATTTTAACAACAGGGATGGGGGTCAATTCGTTTGTCACTTATAACTTAGTGAAAGACATGCAGATGAGCTGGCAAGAAGCCTTAGCGATTAGTTTCATGGCAAGTTTGATTTGCTTAATCGTTGCGGTGACACCGATTATTGACAAGATGAACGAATCAATCCCTGAAAGTTTGAAACATGGTATCACATCTGGTATTGGCTTGTTTTTAGTCTTGGTAGGTTTGGAAAATGGCCAGATTATTGTTCGAGGTGAAGAAACCTTTATGGAATTAAATCACTTCACAGATCCTAACATGTTATTAACGATTGGAGCGTTAATATTAACGTTATTTTTATTTTTGAAAAATGTACAAGGTAGTTTCTTTATTGGGATTATCGTGATGACGATTATTGCCAATTTATTAGGTTTAGTAGATGTCGGTCAGAACAGTTTTAGTCTTTCAGCGATTAAAGACTATCCAGAGATTGTTGGGAAACTAGATTTTTCAAGTTTATTTAGTATTAAATTTTTATTAGGAACATTTTCATTGTCGATGATTTTGATTTTTGAATCGGTTGGCTTGCTTAATGGTTTGTTGCCATGGATAAGCAAAGAACGATTTAAAAAAACTTCTATTATCAATGCGGGAGTGATGATGCTCTCAAGCATTTTAGGAACAAGTCCTACAATTCCAGCTGCTGAAAGTTCAACGGGTATTCAAGAAGGGGCTAAACGAGGTTTATCTTCGGTTGTCGCTGGTATTTTGTTCTTTATTAGTATTTTTATGATTCCCTTCTTATCGTATATTCCAAGTTCAGCGTTAGCTCCAGTTATTATTATTACTGGCTGTTTAATGATGAGTAACTTACAACATATCAATTTAGCTGATTTTTCAGAGTGGTTTGCACCGTTCTTAATGATGGTCATGATGGGCTTTTCAATGAGTATTTCATCAGGCTTGGCTTTCGGTTTCGTGGCGTACCCACTAGTTAAAATTTTCGCCGGCAAACGCAAAGAACTAACACCAACAGTTTGTCTGATATCCATCCTATTCTTATGCTACCTAGTAGCCAAAGTGTGGATATAAAAAAGTGATTGAAGGCATGTTTAGCTCTGATAAAACACTCACAATTTTTTGAGTGGCTCGTAAACTTTATTCCAAAAGGAGATTTAACATTTAATGTTGGGTCTCTTTTTTTGCGTATTTTATTGTTGAGGTGATAAATGATGCTAGTAGCGGAAACTGGAGAAGGGCAAATCATTAATATTATGGAAGAGACACGCACTGATTTAGAGCGCAAGCGTACACAAGAGTTATTTTGTCCGACCTGTCATCAAGCGGTCATTATGAAATTAGGGATGATTAAACAGCCCCATTTTGCCCATAAGCACCGCCACAAATGCCAAGGATTGAGTGAGCCAGAGACGATGGAGCACTTAGTTGGAAAGGCGTTAATTTATCAGTGGGCAAAACAAGCTGAGATTGGCGTGCAGCTTGAATATGCGCTTATGACTATTGAACAACGTCCGGATGTTTGGTTAGATCAACATGTTGCTATCGAGTTTCAGTGTAGCCCTTTAGCTTTAGAACGTTTAGCGGAGCGAAATCAAGGCTACAACAGTCAGCAGGCTAAAGTTTGTTGGGTTTTAGGTCAAAAGTTTCGTTTAAACGAGAGATTGACTAGCTTGCAACGTGCGTTTCTTGAATGGCATCCCAAATTAGGTAATTATTTATTGTTTCTTGATGTGACAAGTGAGCAGGTTGTACTGACGTATCATATTCAAGAGTTAGCCTTTACCCATGAATTGTCTTATAGCGAATTAATTTTAACTCAGTCTGAATTTCTTCAGTTTATTATGACGGGCATTTTTTCTCGAAATATTTATCATCAGTGGCAGTATTTGTTAGGAGAGACTTATCAGAAACAGTTTCAGTATTTGCAAAGGGCTTTATACAGTCGTCAAAAGGAAGTGATGCGTATTCAACGTGCGTTATATGTGGAAGGCTATCATTTATTAGCATTACATCCCATTATTTTATTACCTAATATATTAGAAAAGACAAGTTTTTTAAACGCTATTAAACAAAGAATTAAATTGTTGGAGTTGTTGCATCAACAAAAAAGTTGCCAGAAAGAGGAGGTCTTTAGTGCTGAAGAAAATCACATCAATCGGAGTCAGTTTGATGAATGGTTAGAGTTATTAGCAGATTTATCCTTGATTGAGATACACGAACGAGAGATTAAAAGTGAACAGCCACCTAGGATTATGCTGACGGAAGAAGAGATTCAGCAATTTATTGAAAAATTTTTAAATAATAGGGTGTTTGTTAGTCGATTGCCTCATAATGTGGTATCATAATTATTATCATATAGTGAGAGAGGAATGAGAATTGAATGAGTGAACCAAAACAATTACCAAAACGCGAAGAACTAGCTGAAGCGTTGACTTGGGACTTAACGAAAATTTTTGCAACAGATGAGGCGTTTGAAGAAAGTTACGCTGCTTTTGAGCAAAAAATCCCTGAGGTCAAAAAATTCCAAGGAACATTAAAAGAAGGGGCATCACAATTCTTAGCCGCAATCGAAGCAACGTTAGAATTAACTCGTGAATTAGAAACGATGTATGTCTACACAAGCATGAAGAACGACCAAGATACAGCGAATACGAAGTATCAAGGGATGTCTAGCAAAATGAGCGGTTTAGTGGCGAAAGCGTCTGAAGCTATTTCTTGGTTTGAACCAGAGATGTTACAATTAACGGATGAAGAAGTTTGGGCTTATTTTGAAGAAGAACCAAAACTTGAAGTGTACCGTCAAATGATTAAATCAACTTTAGCAGAGCGTGCGCATGTTTTATCTGAAAAAGAAGAAGCATTATTAGCTGGAGCCGGCGAAATTTTCGGTACAGCGGGTGATACGTTTGCAATTTTAAACAATGCCGATTTAAAATTCCCAATTATCGAAGGGGAAGAGGGCGAACCAATTCAATTATCACACGGTGTTTATGGTCAATTAATGGAGAGTGTGAAACCGGAAGTGCGTGAAGCAGCGTTCAAAGGCTTGTACAGCGTTTATGAGCAATTCCAACACACGTTTGCAACAACCTTAGCAAGTAACGTGAAAGTTCATAACTACAAAGCTAAAGTGCGCAACTATCCATCAGCTCGTGCTGCTGCTTTAGCAGGTAACCATATTCCTGAAAGTGTTTATGATACTTTGGTAGAAGTTGTTCATAAGCATTTGCCATTATTACATCGTTACGTGGCGTTACGCAAAAAAATGATGGGTGTCGATGAGTTACATATGTATGATATGTACACACCCATTTTAGGCGATGCACCAATTCGCTATTCTTATGAAGAATCAGTTGAAAAAACTAAAGTAGCGTTACAACCTTTAGGCGAAGAATATGCCAAAGTGGTTGAAGAAGCTTTCTCAAATCGTTGGGTGGACGTGGTCGAAAATCAAGGGAAACGTAGTGGTGCTTATTCTTCAGGTGCTTATGATACAGCCCCTTATATTTTAATGAACTGGCATGATAGTTTGGATCAATTGTACACATTAGTGCATGAAATGGGACACAGTGTTCATAGCTACTTCACACGTAGCAATCAGCCATATGTTTATGGTGACTACTCAATTTTCTTAGCAGAAATTGCTTCAACAACAAATGAAAATATCTTAACTGAGCACTTGTTAGCGACTGAAACAGATCCTAAAGTGCGTGCGTTTATCTTGAATCGCTACTTAGATGGTTTCAAAGGAACAGTTTTCCGTCAAACCCAATTTGCGGAATTTGAGCACTTTATCCATGTTGAAGATGCGAAAGGAACACCGTTAACAAGTGAATTCTTAAGTGATTACTACGCTAACTTAAATGCGGACTATTATGGACCAGCTGTTGAAAAAGATCCAGAGATTGCATTAGAGTGGTCGCGTATTCCTCACTTCTACTATAATTATTATGTGTATCAATATTCAACAGGTTTTGCGGCTGCCTCAGCGTTAGCAGCTAAAATTGTAGCCGGTGAAGAGGGCGCTTTAGAAAACTACTTAGCTTACTTGAAAGCTGGACGTAGTGACTATCCAATCGAAATCATGAAAAAAGCAGGTGTTGATATGACACAGGCTACGTACATTGAAGATGCCATGAAAGTCTTTGAAACACGATTAGATGAATTCGAAGCCTTGATTGATCAATTATAAAAATAACGAAAACAGGAGTATTAGCAACTGCTAGACCTCCTGTTTTTTGTTTTGTTAAAATGGCGTATTTATATGTATAAGGACCTTTTAAAAAACATTGATAAGTAAACGCCTTCATGTTAAGTTAGAGGTGTTCAATAAAATAAATGGGGGGATTTTGAGGATGAAAAAAACGCGTTTGATAATGAATAAGTTCATGGTTGCGACCTTGCTAGCAAGTTATATAGCAGGTGCAGCACCAGCCTTAGTCACAGCGATTGATGTTTCAACGGAGCAACTGTCGGAGGAAGTAGTTGTCGATCAAGAGGAAGAAGAAAAGGGCACTGAGGAACACGCTCTAACTTCTACCGAAGACCAGATTGAAGAAGGGGGACAATCTGTAGACGGGAAAGAAACGGCACAGGCGACAGAATCTCAAGCGATATCAGCCAATCAAACTGAGACCCAGGTATCATCACAAGTTAAGTCGGAAGAAGTCAATAAAGCACAAGATGAAAAAGAAGCCGTTGTACCTAAGGAACAAAAACTGGCAGAAAACGCTGAAGAAGCAGATGTACCTGTTCAAATTCTTGGGTTTAATGATTTCCATGGGGCAATTAGTACCACTGGTTCAGCTTATTTAGATGTTTCATATAAAAATACGGGTACTGCAGCTTATTTAGCAGCAGAATTAGATCAAGCTACTGCGAATTTTAAAGCGCAATACAGCAGTGAAAATTCTATTCGTATTCAAGCAGGTGATTTAGTGGGGGCTAGTCCATCCAATTCAGCTTTACTACAAGATGAACCAACCATTAAAATTGCCAATCGTTTAGGTATTCAGTATGGTATTTTGGGGAATCATGAATTTGATGAAGGCTTAACTGAGTTCAATCGTATTCTGACAGGACAAAAACCAACACCAGGTAGTGTTCAAGATACAGAAATTATTAACGCTTACCCACGTGAAGCCTCTAATATGACAATCTTATCGGCGAATATTATTGATAAGACAACGGGCCAAACGCCATTCGGTTATGCTCCTTATGCAATTCATGAACTAAATGGGGCAAAAGTTGGTTTTATTGGAGTAGTGACGTCAGAAATTCCTAACTTAGTGTTAGCGCAACATACTAGAGACTACAACTTTATTGACCCAGCCCAAGCGATTGTTGATAACGCGAAAGAATTAAGAAAACAAGGCGTTAATGCAATTGTGGTTATTGGTCATACCGGTGTCTCAGGGGTTGATGCGGCTATTAGCGGCGAAACTGTTGATATTATTCAGAAAGCGAAAGAATTAGATCCGGAGAATTCAGTGGATATCTTCTTTGCTGGTCACAGTCATTCGTATGCGAATGGTGTTGTTGAGGGAGTACGTGTTATTCAAAGTACGTCACAAGGGAAAGCTTTCGCCAATGTCATTGGTGAGATTGATCCAGAAACACAAGATTTTTCTGAGGTGCCTAGTGGTGTGGTGGCACCAACTTTAACTGATAAATCTACACCTGAAGCATCAAGCTTAACACCAAATGCGGAGATTAAAGAGATTGTGTCTGATGCGGATGAGCGAATTGAGAGTATGGTCAACGAAGTGATTGGTAAAACGGCTGATGGTCAATCTATTTCACGAGAAGTGAACAATGATAGCGACCAAGAATCAGCATTAGGTAACTTAATTACCGATGCCCAACTTTACATGGCTAGAAAAACAATGAAAGATAACGAAGGAAAGGCTCTTCCAATTGATTTTGCCATGACCAATAATGGTGGAATTCGGGCTGATTTGGCAGTGAATGATCAAGGGGAAATCACTTGGGGTGCAGCCCAAGCGGTACAACCATTCGGAAATGTCATGCAAGTGGTCGCGATTAAAGGTTCTGATTTAATTGACGCCTTAAATCAACAATTTAATGAATATTATTTCTTGCAAATAGCAGGTCTGAAATATACGTATACAGGTGAAAAAACCGCTGATGGTGATAGCCGTCAAGTCAAAGAGATAACAATTATCGATGAAGATGGAAAAGAAAAAGCTTTTGATGAAACAGCGACGTATCATGTCGTGATTAACGATTTCTTATTAGGCGGCGGGGATGGCTTTGAAGCTTTCACGCGTGCGAAATTAATCGGTGCTTTAGATCCTGATACCGATATATTTGTGAATTATATTAAAGAAAAACAAGAAGTTTCTGCTAAAGTTGAAGGTCGTAAAACAGCCGCTGAAGCAGCTGGAGAAAAATCATTAACAATTTTAGGCAGTACGGATGTTCATGGTAACATTTGGGATTTCTCTTATGAAGACAACGCACAAGCAAATGTTGGGATTGCAAAAATTGCCGGCTATGCTGAACAAGTACGTACCGAAGTTGGGGCAGAAAATGTCGTGTTAATAGATAATGGGGATATTGTCCAAGGAACGATTTTAACAGATGATTTATACAACACAGATAAAGAGTTGAAAAAAGAACCAAATCCTGTGATTGCCGCGATGAATGTAGCAGGTTATGACTCAATGACACTAGGAAATCACGAATTTAACTTCGGACAAGATCTGATTAAAAAAATAGTTAAAGAAGCTGATTTTCCAATTCTATCAGCTAATACTTACGTGACAGAAACTGAAGAAAACTTAGTAGGTAGCTACACGATTGTTGAAAAAGATGGTATTAAAGTGGCGATTCTAGGATTAACGATTCCGGATATTCCATTATGGGATGGTCCGCGTGTTGAAAACTTGACCTTTAATGGTTTACAAGCGGAGGCTGAAAAACAAGTTGAAAAAATCGAAATAGAAGAGCAACCAGACGTGATTATTGCCTCTATTCATGCCGGCTTAGATAACTCTAATACTGCAAGTGCCGCACGCAATGTTATCGAGAATGTTACGGGAATTGATGCGTTCATTATCGGTCACGACCACAAAACAATTGCGAATAAAATGCCAGATGTTGAGGGGAACGAAAAACCTGTTGGCGCGTCTAAAGATACTGGTTCTGAAATTTCTCGTATCGATTTAGACTTAGTTTATGATGAAGCAACAGGTGAATGGGTCGTTAATGATTCTGATGTTCAATCAGTTAGTATGGCTGATGTGACAGCTAGTCAAGCAGTCAAAGACGCAACGCAAGCAGCGCATGATGAAACGTTGAAATTTATTAGCGAACCAATTGGTCAAGCGTCTGCTAACTTCTTGCCAAAAGAAGAAATTAAAGGGATTCCTGAAGCGCAAATGCAACCAACAGCGCTAATTTCTTTAATTAATAATGTTCAATTAGAAGCAACTGGCGCAGATGTTTCAGCAGCGGCTTTATTCAAAGCAGATAGTCGTTTAGATAAAGGAGATATTACTTACGCGAATATTTTTGATATTTACAAATATGCCAACACGTTAGTGGGTGTCGAAATAACTGGTAAAAACTTAAAAGCCTTTATGGAAGATAATGCCCGTTACTATAACCAGTACCAAGACGGCGATTTAACCGTCAGCTTTGGTGGACCAGGAGAAATCGATAGTAAGATTCGCGTCTATAACTATGACATGTTTGCGGGCATTGATTACCAAATCGATGTCTCAAAACCAGTCGGTGAACGAATTATTAATCCAACTATTAAAGGTCAAGCGATTAAAGATGATCAAGTCTATAAATTAGCGGTGAATAATTATCGTTTAGGTGGCTTACAAGAAAAAGGTTATGTCACAGCTACACCATACTTTGATACTGATCCTAAAACGTTGCGTGGGATGATTGCTGAATATATTAAAGCTCGTGAGGTGATTGATCCAGCTGAAGAATTAAGCGATAATTGGGAAATTATCGGGGCACCTGGCTTAACGCACTTCTTACGTCCTGTTTTAGCAGAAGGAGTTAATACGGGTGTGTTGACAGTTGAGGCAACACCAAATAACCGTACGCCAAACATTACTACGTTAACGATTCAAGATTTAATCGAGGCTGATTTAGTTGGTAAACTAGACTTAGCTAGCTTAGAAAAAGTGATTGAAACAGCGTACAAATTAAAAGAAAAAGACTTCACAGCGGAGAGTTGGTCAGAGTTCCAAACTGTTTTAACTGAAATCGAGCGTGTGTTAGCCGATGCCGTGAAAGTGAATGAACAACTAGGGGATGACGCACGTGCTGACGAAGGTCAAGCCCAAGCGATCATTAACGAAAAAGCACAACAATTAGATGAAGCGATTAAAGCTTTAATTACCACAGGTGGTGAAGGTCAAACAGGTGACATCTTAGTCTTAACTGATTTAGAGCAAGCGGTGAAAGAAGCTAAACAATTAGAAGAAGCTAATTACACTGCTAAGACTTGGGCGAATTTTGTGCCGGTGAGAGATGAAGCGAGCAAGGTACTTGAAGCTGCACAAAAACAAAATGACGCACAGCAAGTTAAAGTAAGTTCAATTTTCTCATTTGTCTTAAAAGAAGATCAAGTTTTAACGCAAGCACAAATTGATGAAGTAACCCAAACATTAACTGCAGCGATGAAACAATTAGTGGCAGTTAATAAGAAACCACATGGTAATAACCAAAATAATGGTGGCACAACCAAACCAAATAGCAAACCGCAATCTAAATTCCCGTCTACCGGTGAAAAAGTGGCTGATTATGCGATTATTGGTTTAATCGTTGTTGCTGGAACAGGTGGTGCTTATTACGTTGTTAATCGTAAGAAAGCCGCTTAGCTAAATCACAAAGTCGCTGTGACTTAATAAGTAAAAAAAGAGTGTCTTACCTTAAAAAGGTCGGACACTCTTTTTACTTTAGATAAATTCAACTAATTCTTCAATGTCGATGGTTGGGTTTAATGATTGAATAACCGGGCAATGTTTTGAAACTAAACGTAATGCACGTGTTGCACGGTCTTGTAAGCTTTCTTCAACGGTTACATGAAAGGTCATGCTAATAGCTGAGATGGGGTTTGGAGCTTGTTCCATATCACGATCGTAAGTAATGGTTACTTTATGAAATGTATAAGGGATTTTAGAATTTTCTAAAACGCTTTGGTAAACATACGCCCCGCAAGCGCCAGTTGCTGCGACTAAGCTTTGAACAGGGGAATAACCTTCTTCACGTAATAACACCCAATTTCCTTGTGCTAAAGGTAACTCCATGCCTTTAGCTCCTTGAACTAATTCTAATGTTTCTTGACTCATCTAAATTTCCTCCTTTAAGACAAAATGGCCAAGACTAACCTCGGTCCAATTACCTTGATTTGAAATCGTTTCTTTATTTAGTTGTGTTTGTTGTTGAGAATTAAAGGCTTGGGTAGCCAAATCAGGATCCGCAACGGGAATTGCTGATAATAACTTTTTCGTATACGCATGTTGCGGTTCGTTAAAAATTTTATCTGTCGGTCCTAATTCAACCAATTTTCCAAGATACATCACCGCGATACGATCTGAAATATAGCGTACCATTGATAAATCATGCGATATAAATAAGTAAGTTAGCCCGAGTGAAGCTTGTAAATCTACGAGTAAATTAATAATCTGTGCTTGGATTGAGACATCTAGAGCTGAAATGGGTTCATCACACAAAATAAAATCTGGTTCCATAACAACGGCACGGGCAATCCCGATTCGTTGTCGTTGTCCGCCACTAAATTCGCGTGGATACTTGTGAATAGCCTCGCCCTCAATCCCGACTTTTGCCAACATATCAGTCGCCCGTTGCCTAGCTTCTTGTTTATCAAACTGTAAGCTTAATGGCTCGATTACTTGCTCTAAAGCGGTACGCTTAGGGTTAAGTGAAGCGTAGGGGTCCTGAAAAATAATTTGCATACGTTGTTGTAACGCACGTTTTTCTTTCGTGTTTAACTCAGTCATTTCGATTCCGTCAAAATAAAGCTCCCCCGAGGTTGCTTGTTCTAATTGTAAAATCGTGCGCCCCAGTGTGGTTTTACCGCTACCTGATTCGCCGACTAGTCCAAGTGTTTCCCCTTGATTGATGCTAAAAGATACATGGTCTACCGCTTTCAAGGTTTCGGTTACGCGTCCTAGTCTTTTTTTGATTGGAAAATGTTTGCTTAGATTCTCTAAGCGAATAAGTTCTTTAGTCATAAGCCACCTCCGGATTGAGTGCTAAGTAACGATGAGTCGCGCTGATGGACTCAAAATGATGCGGTTGGTTCATCCGTTGTTGTAATGCTTGATGATCAATTGCATATAGTTTATCTGATTTGTTGCCGTTAGGAATGGCTTTTAACAATTCTTTAGTATATAAATGTTGTGGATTGTTGAAAACCTCTGTTGTTAACCCTTCTTCAACAATTTCTCCTTGATACATCACTTTAATTTCTTCACACATGCCAGCGATAATGCCAAAGTCATGACTGACTAAAATCATTGACAAGTTTTCTTGAGCTTGAATGTCTTTAATTAAAGCTAAAATTTGTGCTTGAATGGTCACATCCAGCGCGGTTGTTGGTTCGTCAGCAATTAACAATTCAGGTTTTGCTAACAGAGCCATCGCGATCATCACCCGTTGACGCATACCACCTGACAATTCATGCGGGTACTGCTTCAAACGTTTCGCTGGATAAGTAATCCCAACCTTTTCAAGTTCAGCTTCGGCCAATTTCAATGCCTGTTTTTTTGGAACTTTTTGAAAACGTTGGATAACTTCAACTAAATGATAACCAATCGTACGTAAAGGATTTAGAGCCGTCATTGGATCTTGGAAAATCATTGAAGCAGGTAAGCGTTTATGGAAATCAACCGGCTCATCATTAAAACGAAATGAGGCCATATCTGCTACTAAACTTTCTGGCAAAATATTCATGATAGCTTTCATTGTTAAACTTTTGCCGCTACCAGATTCACCCACTACACCGGTGATTTTTCCTTTAGTAAAACGTAAATCAATCGCGTGAATCAGTTCAGTTGGCGCTTGATTTTTTTTGTTAGTGCTAACAGTAAGTTGTTTAATTGATACAATATTCGTCATAAATTAAGCCTCCTCAACTGACGCAACATCACGTAAGAAGTTGCCTAATGTATTAAATGAATAGACGGTTAAAATAATAAAGAGACCTGGTAAAACTGCCATATGTGGGGCACGTTGGAGACTACTTTGAGCGTTTTGTAATAAACTTCCCCAAGATGCCATCGGTTGTTGAATCCCAACTCCTAAGAAGCTTAAGGCTGATTCGGTCATAATGGCGCCAGAAATATTCATGGTTGCTGCAATAATTAAGGTTGGTAAGACGTTTGGCAAAATGTGGCGGGTAATAATTTTAAGTGGTTTAATGCCGATAAAATCAGCGTACACCACATACTCGCGTTCTTTTGCAGATAAAGTTTCTGCACGTACTAAACGCGCGGTCGACATCCATGAGAAACACCCAATGACAATAATAATCGTAACTAGTCCAGGTTTTAGAAAAACACTTAGGACAATGACTAGCACCATCCAAGGAATACTTGAAAGAATGTCAACTATACGCATTAAGATGCTGTCGATTAAACCACCAAAATACCCAGAAACTAAACCAATAACCGTCCCGATAAAGGTAGAAGCAATCATCGCTAGAACCCCAACTAGCAACGAAATTCGTCCACCGTGAATAACGCGGATAAAATAGTCACGTCCAACTTCATCAGTCCCGAAAAGATGCTCTAAACTTGGCATTGCCGACATGTTACTGACGTCTGTTTTATTAGGATCGATTGGGATAAAGGGAGCAGCTAAACTCAGTAAAATTAAAAAGGTTAAGAATACAATCGCAAGCCAGTATGTAGGCGAGTTAGCTAACACTTTTTTTAGACGTTTGATGTTAAACATTAGTTGCCACCTCCTGTTTGACGAATACGAGGGTCAACCAAACGATATAGCACATCAGATAATAAATTCCCTACGATGACTAATGTCGCGGATAGTAACATGATTGCCATTATAACGGGATAATCTAAGGCTTTGGTGGCTGTCATCATATAAGGACCGACACCGGGCCATCCGAAGATACTTTCAGTAATAATCGCACCCGTCACTAGCATCGGCAAGGCTTGCCCAATTTGAGTGACAACCGGAATTAAGACATTACGACTAATATGCTTCATAAAAATTTCTTTTTTAGTTGCACCAAAGGCTTGTTGAACCGTCACGTAATCTTCATTTAATTGCGATAATGCTGACGTACGAATGTAGCGAGTTAAGTCTGGGAAGAAAGCAACGGTTAATACTAAGTAGGGCATGAAGAAATGTTTGAAAAAGTCACCAAAGCTAGCATCTTGCCCAATTGTATACATCCCGATAATCGGTAATAAGTTTAATTTGTAACCTAAGAAATAAATTAAAATCATCGCAAACCAAAAAGTTGGTGTCGCAATCCCGATAGAGCATAAGCCGTCAATGATTTTATCCAACCACTTATTTTTGTTTGCAGCCGCTAATAAACCAAGGACCATCGCTAAAATTAAGGCTGTGATATAAGCAGGGATGACTAATTTCATCGTATTAGGAATACGTGTCGCTAATTCAGCTGAAATACTTTGTTGGTTAAGTAAAGAAAAGCCCATATTACCTTTAAAAATTTCAGTTAGCCACTTCACGTATTGAACTAAGAAGGGTTGATCAAGTCCGTAGCGTTGCTTCATTAATTCAACTGTTTCGGCGGACATGTTAGGGGTGACAATCGCATCAATCGCATCATAAGGTGCTAGATGGATTAAAAAGAAAACGATAAAAGAAATAACTAATAAGAGCGGAATTAGTTGCAATAATCGTTTGAGAATATATTTAATCATGTAGAGCTCCTTTCCTTTAAAAAAACATAATGCTTAAAAAGATTATACGCCTAAATAAAAAAACAGCACAATAATCAGAATTATTGTGCTGTTAATCAACCAATTATTTAATTGAGATTTTTGATAAATCTTCAAATGAATAGATTGGAACTAGACGTGCGTCTTCAATTCCTTGAATGTTTTTGCTAGCGGCTAGTATTTTTTTGTTATCCACGATTGGATAGACAACGGCGTCATTGTTAATCGTTGCTTGTAATTCAGCATAAATTTCTTTACGTTTGCTTTCGTCTAATTCAACAGCACCTTGTTCGAATAGTTTATCTGCTTTTTCACTTGCGTAGTTAAAGTAGTTAGCACCGGCACCTGATTTGTATAGAGCAGAGTATAAATCAGGATCGTTCCCCATGATATAACCACCTAAGAACATGTCGTACTTAGTAGAACCAGGGTTTCTTAATTCAGTAAAAATTGCAGCAGCATCACCACCAGCTAATTCAACGTTAATGCCAACGGCCTGTAATTGTTGTTGAATTAATGTTGCTTGTAATGTTTGCTCTGGATTATCTGAACCGTAAGCTAAATTGATTTTTAAATCAGTTACGCCAGCTTCAGATAATAGTTGTTTTGCTTTTTCTACATCTTGCGCGTAAGTTTCCACATCAGTTGTTGCAAATGGATTGTTTGGAGGCAAGATAGTGTTTGGTGTGTTATAAAATTCTTCAGATAAGTAAGCGGCTTTGTTCATGTCGTCTTTATTTAACGCAAAGAAGATAGCTTGGCGAACTTTTTGATCTTTTAATTTGTCAGAATTTAAGTTTAAGCCCATGTAACCCACACGGTTTTCACTATAAGCGTAAGTTGCTAAGTCATTTTTTTCTAAATCTTCGATATCACTTGGTAATACCATAGAGGCATCAACTTCACCTTTTTGTAAGGCAACTTTAGTTGTGTCAGCATTTGAGATAATGCGTAGTGTGATGTTTTTAACACTTGGTTTGCCACCATAGTAATGTTCGTTTGCTTCAAATTGCATGTACTCGCCACGCTTGTATTCTTTTAATGAGTAAGGGCCAGTTCCAACCACGTTCCCGTCGGCTAATTCAGAACCTGAAAAATCGATCTCTTCTTGGCCTTCATATAAGTGTTCGGGCATAATGTAAGTTTCAGTTGCAATGTTGTTCGCTGCTGCGGCGCTAACTTCTGGGAAGTTGAATTTGACTGTATAATCATCCACTTTTTCAGTTTCGATAGGTTGGTCACCTACCCATAAAGAATCAGCGTTTCCGTTTTCTTTTAAGACTTTATTTTCATAAGTGAACACTACGTCATCGGCGTTGAATTTTTCGCCATCTGACCATTTCACATTTTCTTTAAGGTGAACAGTCACTGATTTACCGCCGTCGGTAGTTTCCATGCTGTCCGCCAATTCATATTTTAAAGTGCCATCTTCTTCGATACGCGCAAGTGGTGAATAGACCATGTTAGTAGCGGTTAAGCCCCAACGGTCGCTCACATTAATTGGGTTTAAAGAAGTTGGATCGCCACTAATGGCATATGTAAACGTATCTTTGTCGTTAGTTGCTTTTGATGTATCTTTTTCATCGTTGTTGCCACATGCAGTTAATACCAATAACCCTAAGACTGTGGCAGCTGATAACCCTAAAAACTTTTTCTTCATTTTTACTACATTCCTTTCCCTATAGAAAATAAACTTTTGCTTAATTTTTGTAAGCATTGACGTGATTATAACATACAAAAAATCAAAATATTCATAATTTGTCTTGTTTTGAGAAAATAGGAATATTTACGATTTGGCTTGTACTGTCAATGTTTCTTAGAACGTTAAAATAACGGTAAACGAACAAAAGTGCTTGTTCTTATTAAAACATTAATAAAACACATAGCAGCTATAAATGAGAACAGTATTGTATTAGTGGATGAAAATAGTCTATAAGTAATAGGTTTTGGCCATTTAACTGGTAAATAGCATGTTTTATATTATTAATGATTTTTGTTATGAGGAAAAAAACTCTTCGAACATTTTCGAAGAGTTGAGGGAAAAAGTATAACATTTGGTGGACTTAAGTAAATAATTCATCACGTTGCATTCATGGCGCGTTGAATTTTATTGGGGGTTGGACGTGTTTGAATGTGATGATTTTGTAATAATGACTCAAAGAATTGTTTGCCGGAGTCATAGGAGCTGGCTTCGACTTCCAATTCATAATCATGTTGCCCATGATACCAACTTTCATCAAGAACAAGCAAAATGTCGGACGATAATTTTTTTTCCAAACGCTTTGTCTTAAGTGAAGCGAAGACATGTACGTCAGGTTGTGAAATGTCCAGTGCAGTTAATTTAGTTTCTAGTTCGTCTTTAATAGGTAATACATGTGTTTCCATAAATGAAATGACTTCAGATGGTGTAAGTGGTATGTTAGTTTCTAATAATCCTTGTGGTAAAGGGGTTTTTAACGTGATTTCCCCGTTATTATTAGCCTTAACACGCACACGTAAAGCCGCATGATGTTTTTTTAATTGAAAATCTGGCGTATCTAAATAAATATTTTCTTGGACAATGGGGGCTATTTCCTCCATTTTGAAGGCATTGAATAATTCGTGATACTCGTTTTCACTTAATAAGTTTTTGAATTCTATCTCAATTTGTTCTGGCATGTTGAGCGCTCCTTTAGTTGATATTAAGTTAATTGTCACTTAATTTTTACTGTCAGTCAAATAAAGGTTGTTTTTTCAGATAGAGAAGAATAACTATTTTCGTTGGAATATGCTAAAATATAAACGATTAGTGATTATTGGTTAGTTTAAGGAGTCGATAAATAATGGAAGATTGGCACACATTTTTCGTTCCGTATGAACAAGCTGTTTCGGAATTGAAAATTAAGTTAAAAGGGATTCGTAAACAGTTCCGTGAAAAAGGTGAGCATTCACCAATTGAATTTGTGACGGGACGAGTAAAACCAGAACACAGCATTAAAACAAAATTAAAACGCCGTGGTATCAGTCGTGAACGTTTGGAGACCGAAATGACAGATATTGCAGGTTTACGTATTATGTGTCAATTCGTTGATGATATTTACAAAGTAGTTGAGTTAATAAAAAAACGTAATGACATGCGTGTTGTCAACGAACTGGATTATATTGCCAACAAAAAAGAAAGTGGTTATCGTTCGTATCACTTGATTATTGAATATCCAGTCCAGTCGATTGATGGCGAGAAAAAAATATACGCTGAAATTCAAATTAGAACATTAGCGATGAATTTTTGGGCGACGATTGAACATTCTTTAAACTATAAGTATCAAGGTGATTTTCCTGTCGAAATTAAACAACGCTTAATTAATGCGGCCGAAGCAGCTTACTTATTAGATGAAGAAATGTCAGAAATTCGTGAAGAGATTCAAGAAGCTCAACATATGTTTTCACATGGCAAAGGTCCAGATTTTGAAGAAAATATAGTCGCGCTTTATGATGATATTGCTAAAAATATAGGAGGATAAGAGCATGCAAGTAGCTGTTTTTGCGAGTGATACGGACCATTCCCAGTTGAAAAAGCGAGAACTTGAAAAGTTAATTGTTGAAAAAGGATTGACGCTTAACAATCAAACCCCAGAAACAGTTATTACAATTGGTGGAGACGGAACGTTGTTGTCAGCTTTTCACCGGTTTGCTCATCGTTTAGATCGTGTTCGATTCATTGGTATTCATACTGGTCATTTAGGTTTTTATACAGACTGGCGTGATTTTGAATTAGAGGAATTGGTTGATTCCTTAAAAGATTTGGTGAGTCATAGTGTGAGCTATCCACTTTTAGATATACATGTCACGTACCGTGATAATCAGGAACCAAAACATTTTTTAGCATTAAATGAATGTGTGATTCGTCGTAATAGTGGCACGATGCGTGCAGAAGTTTTGCTAAAAGAGGAGTTGTTTGAGCAATTTCGTGGAGATGGACTCGTTGTATCTACACCAACGGGTTCAACGGGATACAATAAAAGTGTAGGTGGGGCAGTGTTGCATCCGAGTTTAAATGCCCTACAATTGACGGAGATTGCTTCAATTAACAATCGTGTCTATCGTACACTTGGCTCACCACTCGTGATTGGTCATCAAGACTGGGTGACAATTGAGATGAGTGAATTAGGAGAGCACATGCTAATGATCGATAATTTAGCAATGTCAGAAACAAATATTGATAAAATATCTTATCGTGTGGCTAAAGAACGCATCCATTTTGGTGGTTATCGTCATAATAATTTTTGGACGCGTGTCAAAGATGCCTTTATCAAATAAAACAAGAGGAAACAGAAAATGAAGTTTAATTGGACTTATGAAGAAACAAGTCCGCTAATGTTACGAACGTTTTTGAAGAACCAAGGAATATCCAAAGGGTTACTCGCAAAAATTAAGTTTCAAGGTGGCGAAATTCAAGTGAACGGTACCGTTCAAAATGTGTTAGTGTATTTAAATACAGGTGATCACGTAGAAGTGACGATTCCTGATGAAGGAGAACATGAAACACTTATACCAGAATACGATCCGCTTGAAATTGTGTTTGAAGATGAGCATTTATTAGTTGTTAATAAACCTAGTGGAGTTGCTTCGATTCCGGCGCAATACCATCCAAGTGGCACGATGGCACATCGAGTCAAGGGTTATTATGTCAAACAAGGCTATGTGAATCAAATTGTCCATGTCGTGACGCGTCTAGACCGTGATACGACGGGCTTAATGTTATTCGCAAAACATGGCTATGCCCATGCGATGATGGATAAACAACTACAAGCGCGTACGATTCACAAGCATTATCAAGCGCTAGTAAGTAATCAATCAACTCGGCAATTGTCAGGGCAAGGTGATATCACCTTGCCAATTATGCGCGATGAAACGAGTATTATTAAGCGTATGACGGGTGAGGGCGGATTATCTGCGCATACAGAGTATAACGTTTTACAAACCTGTCCAGATTTTTCGCTGGTGGATATTCAGCTACATACGGGGCGGACACATCAAATTCGTGTACATTTTTCAGCAATTGGTCATCCGTTATTAGGGGATGATATGTACGATGGCCGAATGGATTTGGGTTTAACAAGGCAGGCGCTTCATTGTGCACGCTTAAGCTTTGTTCATCCGTTTACGCAAGTAGCCATTCAATTAGAACAAGCTTTACCAAATGACATGCAACAAGTATTATCGTGAGAAGGAGGGGGATTTAATGGCAGAAGAAGTGAATCAAAATGTGACGCCGTTTTTATTGGAAGAATTGATGAACGGCGATATGATGACGTTTCGTGAAATATTCTTTGAATTACATACTTATGAACAGGGTGAGTTTTATCTTGCTTTATCAAGTGAGGAACGTCAGCAACTTTATCGTTATTTATCTCCCAAAGAGTTAGCGGATTTATTTGATGGTATTGAAGAAGAACAAGAAGATGTTGAGCAATTATTAAAAGAAATGGATTCAAGCTATGCAGCGGATATGTTATCGTATATGTTTACCGATAACGCAGTAGATACGTTGAATCAATTAGATAAAAAAGATGTTGCGATGTATTTAAGTATCATGGAACCAGAAAGTGCAAAAGAGATTAAAAATCTTTTACATTATGAGGATGATACAGCGGGTTCGATTATGACGACTGAGTACGTTGCCATTGCAGCGGATCAAACAGTGAAGTCAGCGATGGCCTACTTAAAAGAAGCCGCAGCAGACGCTGAAATTATCTATTATATTTTCGTTGTAGATGAAGCAGGTTACTTAGTAGGGGTTATTTCATTAAGGGATTTAATTGTTAACGATGATCAAGCCTTGATTCGCGATGTCATGAGTGAACGTGTTATTTCGGTAAAAGTTGGCGACGATCAAGAGGATGTTGCGAATACCATGCGTGACTATGACTTCTTAGCAGTGCCAGTTACTGACTATAAAAATCGAATGCTCGGGATTGTTACGGTCGATGATATTATCGATGTTATCGATGAAGAAGCAGCGTCTGACTACTCTGGTTTGGCCGGGGTCGATGTTGAAGAAGTAGCAGAAAACCCTCTACATGCGGCGAAAAAACGTTTGCCATGGTTAATTACGTTGTTGTTTTTAGGGATGTCAACAGCTACTTTAATTGGTCATTATGAAGCGTTAGTGAGTGAGGCAAGTATTTTAGCTGTGTTTATTTCGTTAATTACTGGGACAGCGGGAAATGCGGGTACGCAATCACTAGCCGTTGCGGTCCGACGTTTAGCGATGCAAGAAGATGATCGTAGTTTTATTCGTTTAATTTTCTCGGAATTAGTGACAGGTATTATTACCGGTTTAATTACTGGCTTAACTATTATGGTAATTGTTGGTGTATGGAAACATAACTTTACGCTCGGTTTCGTGATTGGGATGGCGATGTTATGTGCGATTACAGTTGCCAACTTAGCAGGTAGCTTGATTCCAATGTTAATGGACAAGTTAGGGTTTGATCCAGCCGTTGCGAGTGGCCCGTTTATCACAACGTTGAGTGATTTGACGAGTGTCTTGATTTATTTTAGTATCGCAAGTTTATTTATGAGTTATTTTATTGGATAAAAAGCAAACAGTCACAAGGCGTTAATCCTTGTGACTGTTTTTTACTTTTATTTTTAGACAAGATAGGATAAATAAAGCAATAGCTGGGGAATTCCCTCTGCAATAACACTTTTATTCGTAGAGGTTTAAACTATCTTCGTACCATGAACTTCTTTAACGCCTAACGTATCCATAACTTCTTGGGCATTTTGTGTAGTAATCCCGCCACCAGGTAAGATAATAATGCGTCCATCAGCGTGAGCAATCAAGGCTTTTAAATGTTCGAAGTTCTCTTGAATAGGGGTGCCAGCTGGACCACCGTGCGTTAAAATACGTTCAACGCCACGTTCGACTAACCAATCAATGGCGTTGAACTGTTCTTCTTTTGGTAAAGAATCAAACGCCATATGGAAGGTCACTTGTAACCCTTCAGTATGAGCTAATAATTGATCCATCCCCTCGATATCAATTTCTGATTGATCTTCGGTTAAACAACCAATCACAACGCCGTCAGCCCCAACTTTTTTTGCTTCTAAAATATCAATTTCCATCATTTTTAGTTCAGTATCGTTATAGAAAAAATCTCCGCCACGTGGACGAATAATCGTCATGACAGATACCTCTAGTTCATGACAGTAACTAATTGTTTCTGTTAAGACACCAAGACTTACTGAGGTGCCTCCAACGGTTAAGTTATCACATAGTTCAATGCGACGCGCACCACGTTGAATCGCTTGAGGGATATTGGTGAAATTTTCAGCACAAAATTCTTTAATAATCATAAGAAACCTCCAGTTTTTAGTTAATATTATAGTAACATAAATGTGTCGGAAATACATTTGTGTTATGATAAGAACGAAGATTATGAGACCTAGCGATGAGTCGCTAGCAATAGAAGTGAGGAAAAGTCATGTTACAAAAAAAAATTGACCGCGCTGCTAGCTGGATTGCGAATCATCCTGATAGATTAGCATGTCCTAAGTGCCATAGTGCCTTTGAAATTGAAGGGCACAGCATCAAATGTACGCAGGGTCATGTTTATAATTTAGCCAAAAAAGGCTCACTATATTTTTTGAATAAAAAAATTGAAAGTGAGTATACAAAAGAAATGTTGAGTCACCGTCAACAAATGATTCAAACGGAAATGTATACGCCAATGCTTGAAGCAATTGCCAAGCATTTAAAGGATGTAGATGGCTTGTTAGATGTTGGCTGTGGTGAGGGGAGCTTTTTACAAAAATTAGCCACACAAGTCGTTTCACCGGTTAATATCGGGTTTGATATTTCAAAAGAAGGTATTGAATTAGCGACCAATCAAGCGGTTGATGCACTATGGCTAGTGGCTGATTTGACCAATTTACCGATTCAAGATCAAAGCATGAGCCATATTTTAAATATTTTCTCTCCTAGCCATTATCATGAATTTGCTCGTGTGTTAAAACCACAAGGCAAATTGATAAAAATCATCCCTGGCCCGCTGTATCTAAAAGAATTACGCGAGCGTATTTTAGGAGGAACTGAAAAAGAAACATATTCTAATGAGAAAGTTTACGAACGTTTCAAAGAGGAATTAACGTTAGTTTCTGAAGAAAAAATAACGTATCAATTCGACATTCCATCTCCCCATTATGAAGACTTTTTATATATGTCGCCCTTGCACTGGCAAGCGAGTGAGACACAACGTGAGGAGATTAAAAAACATCCAATTAAAACTATAACAATTGATGTTCTTGTGCTAGTTGGTGAATTTGCTTGATTTTTTCGTGATTTTGCTGTGAAATTGATTGCCAAACAGTATTAATTTTGCTATAGTAGTCCTAGTTGTTTCATTGATTTTTCTCAGATTCCTGTTCTGATAAAAGTTAGTGAATAAACCTCACTAACGTACGGACTCGCCGTGGACTGACACCGAGCCGCTACGTTTTTTTTTATTCAAAATTAAGAAAGCAGGCGTTACTATGACCAATCATATCGTATTGTTCGAGCCACAAATCCCAGCCAATACCGGCAATATTGCAAGAACTTGTGCTGCCACAAATTCTCCTTTACATTTAATTGAACCTTTAGGATTCTCAACAGATGATAAAATGTTGAAACGTGCTGGTTTAGATTACTGGCATGATGTTAATATTACCTATCATGCTTCATTAGAAGCTTTTATGGAGTATTTGGGTGATAAACCTCTTCATTTAGTCTCAAAATTTGCCCGTCACGTCTATTCAGATGTTGATTACAACGACGGTCAAGATCATTATTTTATCTTTGGGAAAGAAACAACAGGCTTACCAGAAGAATTCATGCGCGCTCATGAAGAAGCGTGTATTCGTATTCCGATGAACGATGAACATGTACGTTCGTTAAACTTATCTAACACAGCGGCCTTAATCGTCTATGAAGCCTTAAAACAACAATCATTCCCAAATCTAGAATTAACCCACATCTACGAAAACGATAAGTTATCATAAAGTGATTGAAGGCACGGTCAGCTTTTGAGTAATATGCGCACGAAGACGAAAATTGTGCAACAATTTTTGAGAATCGTGACATATTACCGAGAAAGCTGTGCCTGAAATCCGGATTAGATAAAGTGATTGAACGAGCGTTTATCCCCAAAAAATAATGAAACCCATTCAAAAATAGCTTTTCATATTTTGAAATGGGGAGAATTATTTTCGAGGGGATGCTCATGAAATCCGGATTACATAAGGTGCTTGAAGTGGCGTTTAACTTTCGAGCGATATGCGTAGGACGACGAAAATATTGTAAATATTTTTGAGAGTCATGACATATCGCCGAGGAAGTTGCCACTGAAAGCCCGTTCATCAAGGTAATTGAAGCTGTGTCGTACAGTTCAACTTGATAATTATCACTAAAAAATACAAAACAATGTTAAAGCGTTGTTTTGTATTTTTTTATTTTGTTAAGATATAGTAGAATATAAGAGATAGGAATCAACGAATAAAAACTGAAATACTATGTTCATTAAAAATGTGAATAAAGAGAGGAATTAATACTTATGTCATACCAATATCCAGATGATAGTTTAGTTTTACATACCGATTTATATCAAATTAATATGATGAAAACGTATTGGGAACTAGGACGTGCAGATCGTCATGCGGTGTTTGAATGTTATTTTAGAGATATGCCTTTTAATAATGGTTATGCTGTTTTTGCTGGCTTAGAAAGAATTGTTAACTATTTAAAAAACTTTAAATTTACGGAAGCTGATTTACAATACTTACGCGACACGCAAGAGTATCCTGAAGAATTTTTAATGTATTTAAAAGACTTTGAATTCCGCTGTGATGTCCGTTCAATGGTTGAAGGAGAAATTGTCTTTAACAATGAACCGTTAGTTCAGGTAGAAGGACCATTAGCACAGTGCCAATTGATTGAAACAGCCATTTTAAACATGGTCAATTACCAAACCTTAATTGCAACTAAAGCCGCTCGTATTAAATCAGTTTTAGGCGATGATTTATTTATGGAATTCGGTTCTCGCCGTGCCCAAGAATTAGATGCGGCACTTTGGGGTGCGCGTGCTGCTTATATTGGTGGAGCTGATGCGACCAGTAACGTGCGCGCGGGTAAATTGTTTGGAATTCCAATCAGCGGGACACATGCGCATTCATTAGTGCAAACTTACCGTGATGACTACGAAGCGTTCAAAGCCTATGCGCAAACACATAAAGATTGTGTGTTCTTAGTAGATACTTACGATACATTGAAATCAGGCGTGCCAAACGCGATTAAAGTCGCGAAAGAATTTGGTGATAAAATTAATTTCTTAGGCGTTCGTATTGATAGTGGAGATATGGCCTATATTTCTAAAAAAGTTCGCGAACAATTAGACGAAGCTGGTTTCCATGATGCTAAAATCTACGCGTCAAACGACTTGGATGAAACAACAATTATGAACTTGAAAATGCAAAAAGCTAAAATTGACGCATGGGGCATTGGCACAAAATTAATTACTGCCTATGACCAACCGGCGTTAGGTGCAGTATACAAAATTGTTGCGATAGAAGATGATAACGGTGAAATGGTAGATACTATCAAGTTATCAAGCAACGTTGAAAAAGTATCGACACCTGGTAAAAAGCAAGTGTGGCGTATTACGCGTAACTCAGATAACAAATCACAAGGGGACTACGTGGCGTTATGGGAAGAACGTCCTGACTTACAAGATGAGATTTTTATGTTCCATCCGGTTCATACCTATGTTAACAAAACAATTAAAGATTTTACGGCACGTCCATTACTACAAGACATCTTTGTTAAAGGTGAACTGGTATACGACATGCCAACTTTACAAGAAATGAAAGAATATGCAGCAACACGACACGAATCTCTATGGGAAGAATACCGTCGTGATTTAAACCCACAAATTTATCCAGTTGACTTGTCATCAGCGGCTTATAACAATAAATTAAGTATTATTGAAGAAGTTAAAAAAGAGGTTCAATCTTTATACCAAAAAGAAGTATAATATAAAGTAATTTTATATGGGGATGGGCTAACTGAGCCTAATCCCCAAATTTGTTATAAGAAGAAGGAGGCGTTTTTGATGAACGCAATACAGCAAGAAATTATCCAAGCTTTAGAAGTTGAGTCTCAAATTGATGCGCAACAAGAAATAAGACGTCGTATCAACTTTTTGAAAGAATATTTACTGGCACATCCGTTTTTAGATAGCTATGTTTTAGGTATTAGTGGTGGACAAGATTCAACGTTAGCCGGTCGTCTGGCACAGATGGCAATTAATGAATTACGTGAAGAAACGGGTAAGACAACGTATCAATTTATCGCCGTACGTTTACCATATGGGGTACAAGCAGACGAGGATGATTGTCAAGAGGCGTTAGCTTTTATTCAACCTGATAAAACAATGACCGTTAATATTAAAGACAGTGTGGATCAATTAGAAGCGCAATTTGAATCACAAGGTTTTGACATTAGTGATTTTAACAAAGGAAACATCAAAGCCCGTTTACGTATGACGAGTCAATACGCAATTGCTGGACAAACAAATGGTGCAGTTATCGGAACGGACCATGCGGCTGAAGCAGTAACAGGTTTCTATACGAAGTTTGGAGATGGTGCAGCTGATTTAATGCCATTATTTGGCTTGAATAAACGTCAAGGACGCGCCTTGCTAAAAGAATTACAGGCACCTACTAGCTTATACGAAAAAGTACCAACAGCTGATTTAGAAGATGATAAACCACAAATTCCTGATGAAGTAGCATTAGGTGTTACTTACGAGGCGATTGATGATTATTTAGAAGGAAAAGCTGTTACCCCTGAAGCGAGCGCTCGTATTGAGCAGTTGTATCAAAATAGCGAACACAAACGCCACTTGCCAATCACTATTTACGATACATTTTGGAAAAAATAAATAGCCATGAGGTGGTTTAATATGTGGCAAGAAAAGGAAGAACAGTGGTTAAATGCGTGGCAACGATTCAAAAATAAACGTTACGCTAAACCGTTTGGGTGGATAGTGGTACTCGCCCTACCTTTTTTAGCTAACTATTTCTTACAATTATCGCAAAATAACTGGTCATTTGAATTGGCCTATAAGTTTGCATTCGAGTGGCATACGAGCAAGTTCTTATTATCCTGTTTAGTTTTAGCGTGTATTTTACTATTCATGATAACGTTGCTTGGTTCGGTACCGATGGGCAGCTTGTTTTTCTTTATTGGCACCATCGTGCTAGGGTTTGCTAATTACTCCAAAATGTTCAACCGGATGGAACCATTGTATCCGGACGACTTATCGATGCTCGATGAGTGGGGAATTTTACATGATATGATTGGCACACCGTTATATATTGTTTTTCTTATTTTAATGCTACTTATTGCCTATGTTTTAGGTAAAACGCTGTGGCAAAGTTTCAAAATGAAAAAAGCCCATCAGCTAATACGGTTAGTCTGTCTAGTAGCTAGTATGTTGGGACTATGGTATATTAGTGACTTTAATAATCCCAACAATTTACTACGTAAAGAATATGATAAAACAGCTAAATGGATTCCTTATAGTCAAAAAATGAATTACTATAATACGGGGTTTGTGGCAGGTTTTCTTTATAACTTAACCGTTGAACCGATGTCTAAGCCAGCCGATTACTCTAAGCAAGCGATTAAAGAATTAACGAAGAAGTATCAAGTAAGCGACCAAGAAACCCTAACTGACGAGGAAGCGCCTAATATTGTCTACGTGATGTCAGAAAGTTTTTCTGATCCATTTAGATTAGGCATTGAAGCAACACATGATCCATTAGCGGATTATCGTCAGTTAGCCAATCAAACATATAGCGGTTTGATGTTGTCGCAAAACTACGGTGGCGGAACTGCTAATATTGAGTTTGAGGCGTTATCTAGCTTGTCAATGGATTTGATGAATGCACAAATGACAACACCGTACACGATGTTAGTACCTAAAAAAGAGCAGTTCCCAACGATTGTTTCGCGTTTGAAAGCTCAAAATTATAAAACAACAGCGATTCATCCCTATAATACGTCGATGTATAAGCGTAAAGATGTTTACAAGATTTTTGGCTTTGATGAATTTTTAGATGAAGATACGATGACGAATCAAGAAACGTTAGGGGATAATCCGTACATTGCTGATGAATCAGCTTATCAAGAAGTTTACGAAACCTTGCAAAGTAATCAAGATAACGCTAATTTTGTCCATCTCGTGACAATGCAGACCCATATGCCTTATGGGAAAAAATATCCTGATCGAACTATTGTGGCTAGTGGAGATGACAACACAGAGGGTATTGCTGATTATTTAACGGATATTGAGTATTCTTCTCAGGCTTTTCTAAAGTTTTTAGACGATTTGAAACATGTGAAACGCCGTACAATTGTGGTGTTCTGGGGGGATCATTTACCAGCACTTTACTCGGATGCGTTGCAAGCACGTGTGCCAACAGTTGACTTACATTTGACTGAATTTTTGATGTATGATTCAAAGAAATCTTTAGCTAACAGTCAGCAACATGATGCGCTGATTTCACCGTTTTACTTCACGTCAACGATGATGAAGCAGGCAGGTCTAAAACAAGTGCCTATGGATCAATTATTGCTTCAACTAGCACAAAAAATTCCAGCCTTTGAAAAAACAAATGCTTATCAAAACGGTCAGTGGTTGGAGGAAGTGGATTTAAGTGATGAAAAAACCAAAGACTTATATCATGATTATCAATTAATTCAATATGATATTGTTGCTGGTGAGCAATACAGTTTAAAAACTGGATTTTTTAAATGAAAAAGGATGAGACAGTTAATTTGTCTCATCCTTTTTTTCTTCATAAATTACCAATTGATTTCTACCATTACCCTTAGCTGAATAGAGTGCTGTATCAGATTGAGATAGTAATGTTTGAAGGTTTATTTCTTCTGTTATAGGCTCTTGTACAAGGCCGACAGAAATTGATAGTTTTAGTGGTTTGATTTTTTCTAGGAAGAGATATTGCTCAACATTCTCGACAAATTTTTGAACATGTTGAACGACTTCATTTGTTTCTAATCGACCATTGACGAACATTAATACGAATTCATCTCCACCAAAGCGGTATAAATAATTGGTATCGAAATAATTCCGCATTAGATCGGTAAATTCCGCAAGTAGTTGATCGCCGATTGCGTGACCATGTGAATCATTGATTTCTTTAAATTCATCTAAATCCAATATGCAAATTGTTAACGTGTCTGTCGTCTTTTCTTTGCTATAACTATAACGGGTTGTTAAGGCATCAAAATGTTCAACTAACGCCGAACGGTTAAATAAACTCGTTAAATTATCAATCTGTGAGCTTAATTTATAGGTAATAATAGAATTGATAAGCCGAATGGTTGATTTAATTAAGGTGTAAATAATAATAAAGAGTCCACCTGTAATCAAATAATATGAAATCAAATTTGGCGACCAAGACTGATTATCGATAAAGGGAATATACATATAAATTAATATCGCGCGTACAATAAATAAAATAATCAAGAAAATTAGATTGTTACGCCAAGTCATCGTTTTATTGCGCGTACAAATATAAGCAATCACTAACGTGCAACTTGTTAATATTAAGTTGTTTAAAAATTCTACTGACATGACGGGATAACCATGCAGTAAAATAACAGCCGATTTTATAGTCATAAAAGCTAGCCCACATACAAAACCAGACAAAGTTGAAGCGTAATACATGACGAAATAAATTAACAAATAGCGGGTATCCACCTTTTGCCAGGCATCAATTTGGATACCGTTGATTGATAATAAATAACAAGAAATTCCGAAAATAAAGCCAGAAGAGATTCTAGTTGAACGTGTCATCTGCATTTTATTAAAGTGTTTCAAGTCAATGGGTTGATGATTAACGATTCGTTTAAGAATATTAAAGTACATAATTAAGATAGAACTAAAAATAATCGAAATGTTAACGGTAATACTACTGATAATTGATTCTATTCTATCCATTTGCTGACTCCTTGGTAGAAGAAATGGCACCACTTGATTCGCTTGGGTCATCATTCAAACTGAAAATACTATGAAGTAATTCTAAAGCCAGTTGGTGGGCAGTGTTTATTGCATAACGTATTTTAGCCCACTCTTGATTGCTTGGATAAGAATTTACCAAGACGAGTTTTTCTTCTGGAATATCTGGTATATAGAAATTTGAAACGATGACATCATAATCGTCCCAATTAAGAATCTTGAGACTCTCTTTTGATAACATAATACCAGTATAAGGCGTGATAACGGCTTTGTTAGCAAAATTATGCTGTAATAAATTTGCTAAAAAAAGCGTGTGGTCTTTGCCGTGGTCATTCACTACAAGGACGTTTGCTTTACGTTTTTTTTGATCGATTAGAATAGCTAAGTTATGCCATTTAATCATTAACCAATAAATCATATGATCATAATATTGAGTGTACCATGGGAAATCAGTTTTCTCTTCTAGCTGTTTTAAACCGAATTTCAAGTAGCTTGAGTAGCCAGGATAATTATCCATAATTAATTTAGCACTGTATGTATAACGATTAAATAAGACGTCTTCTCGATGTGGGTAGGTTTGATGATGTAAATAAATAGCCTTGAAAGTGCGTCTAATTAAATAGCGATCGTTATCAGATGGATGGACATGTAACACTTCTTCTAGCTGATCAATAAATTCGTCAATCCCGGTTGAAATATGTTCCCACTGTTTATCGGAAATGATGTCTTTACGGAAAAGATAGATACTTAATGCTATATCTTTAATTAATGCCTCATTATAAGTTAGGTTTAATCGCTCGGCTAAGGTTTGAAGTTGTCCTTTTTTTCCAACAACAACAGGTAAGTATTTTTCTAACGATGGTTGAAAATCTTTGTAATCTACCCAAAAACCCTGTGATTGTCGTGTCAAGCTCACAGCGATGATATAACTGATATAAACAAGCATCAAGTCATCTATTTCTTGATAAGTGACACCGAAAAATTCTTCCGCAATATCAATAGATAGTGAATTAACTAACTCACGATCGATATCAAAGGGCCAATCGCGTACAAAGTAAATTTCATTAAAATAATTGATAAAGAAGTAACGGGCACTTACTTCATTTTTATTGGAGACGTGGAATGGTGCTTTTTTCAATTCCAATCCGTGTTTTTGCATGACTTCATCTATTAATTGACTTGTGCGATAAAGAGAGGAATAACTAGAGTAGAGGTCATTTTCCCAATCATCTAAGTTTTTTGTTGGGCAAAAAAACATTTTTTCTAAAAGTAAAAAGTTATCAGAATTTCTGATAATTTCTTGATAAATTAATTGAATATGGCTGTTAGGTGGTGTTGTTAAGCGGATACCATTCTTCTTAGATGTTTCTAAAGTGACGTATTCATGCCAGTTTTCTCTTAAATATTGAATATCACTGTTAATGGTTCGCAAAGATGCATCTAAATTAATTGCCAGTTCATTTGAGCTGACCCACTTAGATGCGTTATTTAAATATTCAAGTAATTCTAGACGACGTCGCGTGGAATTATCTAATAATTTTCTCATGAGTCACACCCCTTTATTTCTGAATCTAACGTCTCAATCTTCTTATATCTTGTAAGTATATTAATATTTTACTACATCTGTCTTCAGTTTAATAGCATTTAGCTGATTGTCTTAATCCTAATAGTTATGTTATGCTTAGGAAAAATATAAAAGGAGGAAATCTAAATGATTCCAAATTGTCCAAAATGTCAATCAACTTATGTCTACGAAGATCAGTTTTTCTTTGTATGCCCGGAATGTGGCCATGAGTTCAAAGAAGAGGACACTGTTGAAGAGCAGGTTGTTGTAAAAGATTCAAATGGAAATCCTATCCAAACAGGCGATACCGTAACGGTTATTAAAGACTTAAAAGTCAAAGGTAGCTCAACAGCGATAAAAAAAGGTACAACGGTTAAAAACATCCGTGTCTTAGAAAATCCAGTTAATGGTCACGATATCGATTGTAAAATTGATGGATTCGGCGCGATGCAATTAAAATCAGAATTCGTTAAAAAAATCTAATGAGTGATGAAACAGATAAGTCAGATTGGCTTGTCTGTTTTTTTGTGGTTAAAATCTAAAGATGTATTAAGGATAATAGCTTTTAAGACTTAAAACTTTTATCCTTTATCAAGAAAACGTTATAATATAATTAAATTAAAAAGGGGGAAGTGGTATGTGGTTTGATCAAACTTATTTTTTGATTATTATAGGAGCATTGTTATCAATGGCGGCGTCTAGCTATGTTCAGAGCACATTTGCTAAATATAGTGAGATTCAAAATGAAAAGGGATTAACGGGTGATGATGTTGCACGTTTAATCTTGAACGATGCTGATATTCATGATGTTCAAGTAAGGCGTATGCAGGGCTCGTTGACAGATAATTATAACCCACGTGAGAAGATGTTGAATTTATCAGAAAGTGTGGGTCCGTCAACATCAGTTGCTGCAATTGGTGTCGCTGCGCATGAATGTGGGCATGCCATCCAAGATGACGTGGCGTTTTTCCCATTGAATATGCGTAATTTTTTAGCGCCAGTTGTTAATATCAGTGCTAACCTTTCTATTCCGTTAATTTTGGGAGGCTTTTTCTTTTCGATAGGTTCTCTTGTTAATATTGGGATTTTATGTTTTGGTTTGGTGTTGTTATTTCAATTGGTGACGTTACCTGTGGAGCTAGATGCTTCTAATCGTGCAATAAAAATTTTGAGAGCGAATGGTATGTTGACAGAAGATGAGTTAGGAATTGTAAAAAAAGTGTTAACAGCGGCTGCTCTAACGTATATCGCCAGTGCACTAGCAACATTTTTACAGTTTTACCGTTTGATTTTGTTATTTGGTAATCGTCGAGATGATTAAACAATCATGAATCATGGGAGGTTTTTAATATGAAGTCTTTAACAAAAGTTTTAGTAGGTAGTGGTGCAGTTGCAGTAGTAGGGACAAGTGCAGCGATTTTAGCGTCAAAAAAAGTGGTCAAACGTTTAAAAGGGTATGCTAAGAAACAAGAACTAAAGAAATTTGTTGATGAAAATATGAATGGCAATAACCAGTACCGTGAGATTGTAGATTTGTTAACGGAACAAGAAATTTTGAGTTTAACGAATACATTAGACCGAGTGAAACAACGACGTAAAGCAGTTAATGTGGTAGGTCCAAATGCTTCGGATGAAAAAGAAACAGTGAAAAAATTTTTAGTGAAGTTTTTAGACACTATGCCGATTTTATAATACAAATAAAGAAAAGCGCTACGACAATTAGTCGTGGCGCTTTTTCTAAATGTTAGAAGACTAAGACAGGTGTCCCAACTTCAACTTTTTCGAATAATTGTTTCATAATGTTAGGTGGTGTGTTGACACAGCCGTGTGAGCCACGTGTTTTCCATAAATCACCACCGTATTCTGGTTGCCAGTCAGAATCGTGGATTCCCACGCCAGTCCAATCAATTGGCATCCAGTAATCAACCGGAGACTCGTATTTAGAACCATCATCGTTAGTGCCTTTTAAGGTAGCGTTAAGTTCTTTGTTCCAAACATAGAAGACGCCAGGTGGTGTAGGTGTTTTAGGTTTTCCAGAGACAATGTCTGTTTCTAAAACAACTTTTCCATCTTTATAGTACCACATATGTTGGTTCGTTAAATCTACTTCAATATAAGTGTTGTTTACAAGGGGCCCACTTGGAGAGGCGCTTCCTTGATAAGCTGGTGAACGGTCTACGCTTTGGTTAGCCAACAAGTCAGCGGTTAAATTAGCCGCTTCTGTTTGAACAGCTATAGACCAACTATAGCTTCCTGCAGGTACACTGACAACTCCGCGTTTCGTACTTTTGAAGTCTGTTGGTTGTGTACTTGTGTTATATTGATTGGCTAGCCCGGTTAAATAATTTTGAACCGCCGTTTGGTCTAACGTTGCTTCTTTCGTTTGACTATCATAAAGTACCCAAGAGGCAATTGTCTCGGATGGAACATTTATGGTTTCACCGTTGATATGGTAAGTGACCGTTTGTTTTGTGATGTTTTCAATATGTTCTAACTCTTTTTTTAAGTGTTTATCATCTTTAGTGACGGTTGGCTTATCCACGAATTTTTCAATTTCAATCGTATGTTTTCCTTGAGCTAAATCGTCTTTTAATTCGTTAATAAATTTATCAACGTTAATGGCGTCACCATGAACTTCAGGTGTGATTTCAAAACCATTTTCTGTTTGTGCAATGGCTGCATTCACTGAAGGGGTACGCGTTTCGTTGATTTGAGTGATCTCTTGGCTTAATTCGTTTAAGGCACTTGTTAAGACCTCTTCGTTGATAGCGTTGCTTTCAATGGTATAGTCATGTTCCTTAAGGTGACTTAGTAACCACGTGTTTTTATTTTGCTTGCCAAGTAATACGGTTGCTTCTTTTTTAAAGTTATATTCAACGCCTAAAGTTGAAACTGACATTTCTTTCCAAGGTTTTTCTTTGTCGGTAATAATAAATTTTTTCTCATCGGCTTTGTTTGTTAACTTTCGATCAGCTTCAGCCGCTGTTAATCCACTTACATCTAAGTTGTTAATGGTTGTCTTTGGTAAGAAGCGATCTTGATAGAAAGATGCTTTAACAAAATAACCCACCGTAGCTAAAACAATTAGGAGCCCTAACAATGAGAGTAAAATTCCTTTTTTCTTCATAATTTCCCTCACTTTAACTTTTTTCTGTAATTAATTGTATCATACTTTCATTAAGTAAGAATATAAAAAGGTCTTTCTTAAGAGATTGATGAGATTAGCCGAGAAAGACATAAATATGATATACTGTTTGGGACACTGAGCAATCGAGATTGCTCGGTATTTTGTGCTTGTTTTAATATAAATCATAAAAGATAGTGTTACATAGGAAATATAAAGGAGTAATGAAAGAATGAAAATAATCGTCGGATTGGGCAACCCGGGGAAAAAGTATGCCCCAACTAAACATAATATCGGGTTTATAACCTTAGATGAGCTAGCTAGCCGAGAAAAAGTCAGCTTTAATAAATATCAATTTGAAGGCGAGATTGCCGAATTGTTCATTAATGGTGAAAAGATTCTGTTAGTTAAGCCGCAAACATTTATGAATGAGTCTGGACGCTGTATCCGTCCGTTAATGGATTACTATCAATTAACGGTTGAGGATGTTGTAGTTATTTATGATGATATGGATTTACCAGTGGGGAAAATCCGTTTACGTGAAAAAGGCAGTGCTGGTGGACATAACGGGATTAAGAGCTTGATTCAACATTTAGGCACGCAAAATTTTAAACGCATTAAAATTGGCGTGAATCGACCGTATCCCGGTCAAGATGTGGTAAGCCACGTTTTAAGTCCGTTCCCGAAAGGAACGCATGAAGAGATGCTACTGGCAGTGAAAACAGCAGCCGATGCGTGTGAAGATTGGATACAACATGATGATTTTGTGGGAACGATGAACCGCTACAACGGCAAAATTTAGGAGTGACAAGATGGCTTTATTAGAAAAAGTATTAGCATCAACTAAAATAAATCAGTGGCTTGAAGGAACAAACGAATCTGGCAATCAGCTGTTAGTGGGTTTGACCAATTCAGCTAAAACGCTAGCGATGGCTAGTTTGTATCAGGCTAAAGGCAATAAAACGGTAATTGTCGTACCTAACATTTATCAAATGGGCGTGATATTAGAAGATTTACGTCATTTATTTCCTGACGAAGTATTATATAGTTTTCCAATAGATGAGGTGACGTCGGCCGAGATGAGTATTGTCTCACCAGAAGTCATGGCAGAAAAAATTCAGGCGTTGTCTTTTTTAGCGAGCAATCGTTCAGGGGTATTGGTTGTCCCAACAGCTGGTTTTCGTCGTTATTTGCCTGCTAAAGACACTTGGTTAGCTTACGAGCAAACCATTAGTGTGGGGCAAGAGCTTGATTTGACGGCTTTAACAGAAAAATTAGTTTTAATGGGTTATCGTCGTGAAGGGATGATCACCAAACCAGGTGAGTTTAGCTTGCGCGGTAGTATTATTGATATTTATCCGTTGACCAACGCCAATCCTTATCGAATTGATTTGTTTGATACAGAAATCGATTCTTTACGAACGTTTGATGTTGAGACCCAACGTTCACTTGAGAATGTGGATAGTTTCTTATTAACCCCTGCAACGGATGTCGTGGTGACAAAAGAAGAATTAGCAGTTGCTTCAGAAAAATTACGTAAGAAAGTCGCAAAACAAGCGGCTGTCATGAGTGATCCTGACGATAAAGGGTTATTTATGGCTTATTTTGACGATTTAGCAAGTGAGTGGAGTCAGGGTCATCCAACCGAATCGATTCGCCAATGGTTAGAAGTAGTTTATCCAGAAAAAATCACCTTACTTGATTATTTAGAGATAGACGACCAGTTAATCTTTGATGATTACGCGCGTATTTTAGAAGTCGAAAAAGAATTGGTAGTGGAAGAAGCCGAGTGGCAGGCGATGAAACTACAAGAAGTCCGCATGTTAACGGATATTTCGTTTGGACAAGATATTCGCAAGTTAATCAAACAAGAACGCATCTCGCAATCATTTTTATCGTTGTTCCAAAAAGGCATGGGCCGCATGAAGTTTAAAGCTGTCACAAGTTTCGAGTGCCGCGCCATGCAACAATTTTTCGGTCAAATGCCGCTTTTAAAAGAAGAAGTTGCGAATTGGCATAAGAAAAAAGAAACAGTAATTATTTTGGCATCTGATGAAGAGAAGAGCCAAAAACTGCTAGAGATGATGGAAGATTATGATATTCCGGTTGTCGTGCAACATCACGGTGAAATCATCGAAGGGCAAACCCAAATTCGTCTGGGAGCATTACAAAATGGTTTTGAGTGGATTGATGAAAAACTAGTAATCGTCACGGAAAAAGAATTACTAAAAACCGTTAAGCGTAAACGCGCACGTCGTCAAACGATTTCGAATGCCGAACGTTTACGTAGCTATAATGAATTAAAAGTTGGCGACTACGTGGTACACGTTAACCACGGAATTGGTAAATATGTCGGTATGGAAACCTTGGTCAGCGGAGGTGTTCATCAAGACTACATCTCGATTTTGTATCAAAACAATGACAAATTATTCATTCCAGTTACTCAACTTGATTTGATTCAAAAATACGTCGCTTCTGAATCGAAGTCCCCTAAGATTAACAAATTAGGCGGTAACGAATGGACGAAGACTAAGAAAAAAGTTGCCGGCAAAGTCGAAGATATTGCTGATGACTTAATTAAACTTTACGCAGCGCGTGAGGCAGAAAAAGGTTTTGCTTTTTCCCCAGACGATAGTTTGCAAAAAGAATTTGAAGATGCTTTCCCCTATTCTGAAACAGAAGATCAATTGCGTAGTATTCAAGAAATTAAAAAAGATATGGAAAAGGCTAAACCAATGGATCGTCTATTAGTAGGTGATGTGGGATATGGTAAAACAGAAGTTGCTATTCGTGCAGCGTTTAAAGCTATTCGCGATAATAAACAAGTGGCGGTTCTCGTACCAACGACGGTTTTAGCACAACAACATTATGAAACGATGGTCGATCGTTTCCGTGATTTCCCTGTTTGTGTCGGCTTATTGAGTCGTTTTAGAAGTAAGAAACAACAAGAAGAAACGATTGAACAATTGAAAAAAGGCCAGTTAGATATCGTGGTCGGTACCCATCGTGTGTTATCGAGCGATATTGAATTTCAAGATTTAGGTCTGCTTGTGATTGATGAAGAACAACGTTTTGGAGTGAAACACAAAGAACGTCTAAAACAATTGCGTAAACAAGTTGACGTCTTAACTTTAACGGCGACCCCAATTCCAAGAACGTTACACATGTCAATGCTTGGGGTGCGTGATTTGTCGGTTATTGAAACCCCGCCTTCAAACCGTTATCCGGTTCAAACTTACGTCATGGAAGAAAACTTCGGGGCGATTCGTGACGGAATTGAACGAGAGATGGCACGTGGCGGACAAGTTTTCTATCTACACAACCGTGTCGATACCATCGAACAAAAAGTTGGGGAACTACAAGCGTTAGTGCCGGATGCTAGAATTGCGCATGCGCATGGGCAAATGTCGGAAGTGCAATTAGAAAACGTCTTAATGGACTTTATCGATGGTGCGTATGATGTCTTAGTGACAACGACGATTATCGAAACGGGCATTGATATTCCTAACGCTAATACGCTATTTGTTGAAAATGCTGACCATATGGGCTTATCGCAACTGTATCAATTACGAGGACGTGTTGGTCGTAGTAATCGTGTTGCCTATGCGTACTTTATGCATGCCCCGCAAAAAATATTGAGTGAAGTCGGCGAGAAGCGCCTGCAAGCCATTAAAGATTTTACCGAATTAGGTTCTGGCTTTAAAATCGCGATGCGCGATTTATCCATTCGTGGAGCGGGTAATTTATTGGGCGCGCAACAACACGGCTTTATCGACACAGTCGGTTTTGATTTGTACTCACAAATGTTAGAAGAAGCAGTCGCTCGCAAACAAGGCAAAGAAGCTTCAGAATATAAAACGTCTGTTGAAATTGATTTGGAATTAAACGCTTATTTACCGGAAACTTATATTAGCGATGAACGTCAAAAAATTGAGATATACAAACGAGTCCGTCAATTAGAAAGTCGTGAAATGTATGATGAATTAGAGGGCGATTTAATTGACCGATTCGGTGAGTTTCCTGATGAAGTCGTTTATTTATTAACGGTCGGGCGCATTAAGATGGACGGCGATCGTGCGCTAATTGATTCTATTCGAAAATCTGGCCAACGTTTGACGATTCGTTTAAGCAAAGTCGGTTCGAAAACATATATGGTGGAAGATTTGTTTAAAGCCTTAAGCGCTACTACCTTGAAATCAGACATGGGACAAGATGGTGACGTGATGGTCATTACATTAACGGTTCCTAATCAAATGTTAGAAGAAGTTTGGCTGAAAGAACTAGCAAAATTTGTTGAAGCGTTACGTAAACAACGTTTGACCAAAGAAGCGTCAGCTTAGGGGGACGCCTATGGATAATAAAGCAAGCAATACGTTATTAAAAGGCACCGTGCTGTTGTCAGTTAGTGCTTTTTTGGTCAAAATATTGAGCGCTATCTATCGCGTGCCTTTTCAAAATATTGTAGGGGACGAAGGTTTTTATGTCTTCCAACAAGTCTATCCTATTTATGGGATTGCGAGCATAATGGCATTGGAGGGTTTACCGCTATTCATTTCTAAATTAGTAGCGGAATCAGATGATAATATCGCGACTTTGCGCTTGCTTAATCAATTGCGCCGGATGATTTGGTTGATTTGTGTGATATTATGTGTCTTCTTTTTGGTCTTCGCCCGATTTTTAGCTGAATTGATGGGGGACGTCCAACTGACACCACTTATTCGCATAACGGCTTTCTTATTTTTATTTGTTCCCAATCTGGCGTTATACCGCGGTTATATGCAAGGCAAGTTGTTGCTTGAGGGGACAGCTGTCTCGCAGTTAATTGAACAGGTCCTACGTGTGGGCGTGATTTTGGTAAGTGCATGGATGCTCCAAAAAGGGTTATTAGGAGATGTCTATGAAACGGGTGTTGTTGCTTCAAGTGGTGCACTTGTTGGAGCAGCTGGTGCCGTCATGTATATTGCACGGGTGACACGGAAAGAAAACACGCTGATCTCGTTTGAACATGTATCGAGCGAAATTCATGATACTAAGGCACTTTGGAAAAGGTTATTGGCTGAAGGTGGCATGATATGTTTATATGCAGCGTTATTGGTCATTTTTCAACTTGTGGATTCATTTATTATGAAAAATGCGTTAGTCGCGTCAGGCGTTTCAGAATTGCAGGCGAAAATCATTAAAGGTGCGTATGACCGTGGGCAACCATTAGCTCAGGTTGGAATGGTTATCAGCACAGCCTTAGTGGTGGGGCAACTTCCTAATTTGATGCAATTAAAAAAAGAAGTCGGTGAAAGTTATCAAACCCGCTTTAAACAATTAATGAAACTAGCCGCGATGGTCGGATTAGCAGCGACCGTTGGCTTAATAGCTATAGTACCTGAATTAAATGTGGGATTATTTGGTGATAATAAAGAAACTTTTGCTATCCGTCTGTTTGTGGTAGTAGTGGCCTTAATGAGTGTGATTCAAATGTTACAAGTGATTGCTCAAACCAATCACGCTAATAAATTATTATTTAAAATCAGCTTGTTAGGGATGGGGGCAAAACTATTAACGAGTTTTCCTTTAATTTATTGGTTAGGTAGTATCGGTGCTAGTATATCGACAATTTTAGGGCTAGTGGTCATCTTAGCTTTGTTGTATGATAAAGTATACTTACGTGAAGCTGGTAAACATCGTCCAAGCTATTTACTTCATTTAACCGTGTTACTCGTGTTGATGTATGTTGTAGTCATGGGGGTTCGCCTAGTTTGGCAAGGGTTGCCATTAGAACAATTTTTAAACAAACGCGTCTCTGCTATCTTGCTGTCTGCTGCGGCAGCCTTAATTGGTGGGGGAACGTTTGGTTATACAGTAATCAAAACTCACTTGATTACAGAAGAAGAATATGAGGTTTTTTCTGTCAATAAAGTAATAAATAAAATCAAGAGGTGAAGACTATGCGTTTAGATAAATTTTTGAAAATTTCACGCTTAATTAAACGACGTTCGGTTGCTAAAGAAGTAGCTGATAAAGGGCGTATTTCAATCAATGACAAGTTAGCAAAATCTTCAAGTAAAGTAGCTATCGGTGATAAATTAACGATTGTCTTTGGGAATAAAACACTTGAAGTTAACGTGTTAGCGTTGCATGAATCAACTAAAAAAGAAGATGCCGCATCTATGTATGAAATTATTCAGGAAATTGATACACGAGAAAAGCCTAATTTTGATTAGACAACGGCTAAACATGTTGCTATAATGGAAACTAGAAAATAAATTAATTATGGGGGTTACTATGGAAGAATTGAATAATTATTATTACGATGAACAAGATAATCAAAAAAATTCACCGTCTAATGTAACCGAGTTAGCTACCCATTATACAAAAGAGCAACGACGAGATTTTAGTGACGTTCAAAAGCAAATTATATATAGACGACGTAGAATGTCGGTCGTAGGCATTCTTTCAGTATTGATGTTAGGCTTTTTAGGAACGACCATCATCAAAAACTTAACGCACATTTCTGTTCTTGAAAAAGAGTATGCTAGTTCAGTCAAAGAGCAAGCAAGTTTAACAGATAAACAAGACTTGCTTTCACAAGAAGTTGAGTTGCTTAATGATCCAGAATATTTAGCGAAGTTAGCACGTCAAAAATTATTGATTTCAGCAGAAGATGAGACGGTTTACTATATTCCTAAATTGGATAAAAAATTACAAGAAGATAACAAAAACAACCAATAATTAAAAGGTAAAGATTTGAAAGGGGAACAATGGTTTTATGTCGATTGAAGTAGGCGGAAAAGTATCGGGGAAAGTATCAGGAATTACTAATTTTGGAGCATTCATTGATTTAGGAGAAGGTAAAACGGGATTAGTCCACATTAGTGAAGTTTCAAATAATTACGTAAAAGATATCAACGACGTGTTAACCGTTGGTGATACAGTAGAAGTGAAAGTAATGAGTGTTGGCACAGACGGCAAAATTGGCTTGTCAATTCGTCGTTTATTAGAAGGGGCAGAAGGAACTGCTAATGAAGGTGCTAGCCGTCCTCCGAGAAAACCTAGAGAAGAACGCGCTCCTCGTAAAGAATATCGTAAACCGGCTGTTCAATCAGTAGCGAAAAAACAAAATTTTGATGATTTAATGAGTGATTTCATGAAAGATAGTGAAGATCGTTTATTATCGTTAAAACGTAACACAGAAGGTAAACGTGGTGGCCGCGGCGGACGTCGTAGCTAAGAACACGTACAAATAAAGAGGTGCGACTATTAGTCACACCTCTTTTATCTTTTTAGAGAATAAGGAGGGCGAGATGGAGCAAGCCTTTAAACAGATTATCGAGAAACAAGGTTATTGGCGAGGGCAAGACCGTGTCTTAGTTGCTGTTTCAGGTGGAGTTGATTCGATGGTCTTACTAGCTTTATTACAACGATTACCACAATATTTACGTCCTGCTGAAATAGGCGTGGCCCATTTTAATCATCATTTACGTGTGGAAGCAGATGATGATGCTCAAGCAGTCGCAAACTATTGTCAGCAACATCAACTATCGTTTTATTTAGGCGAGTGGCTTGAACCAACTTCTGAAAACGGTATTGAAGCAGCTGCGCGTCAAGCACGTTACGATTTTTTACTTGCAACGGCTAAAGAGCAACAGTACGATATGTTGCTAACAGCTCACCACGGAGATGATCAAGTAGAGACGTTATTAATCAAATTAATTCGCGGTAGTTCGTTACAAAATATGGTAGGGATTCGTCCTGTCAGTTGGCGAGAAGACGTGAAAATCGTGCGCCCGTTACTGGCATTCAATAAAGCAAGCATTGAAAATTGGGCCACAAATCAACACGTTCCTTATTGGGAAGATGCAAGCAATCAACAGGATAACTATCTAAGAAATCGAGTGCGTCATCATCTTGTCCCACAAATTGCTAATGAAGCGCCACACTACGTTGAGAAGTGGGCGGATTTTACGAATCAATTAAATTTAGCTAATGATCTTATTAAGACTCGTGTGAGCGAACTTTATCCACAATGTGTGGTTACAGTAGCACAGCAATTGTATGGTGAACAGCTTGATTTGCTAAAATGGCGCGAATTTTCTGAAGCGGAGCGTTATTTTTTGTTGAGTGAATTTTTCCAACGGAATTTAATTGCTAAAGGTGGCACACTCTCTCAACGCCAATTGCAACAAATGATAAGTGATTTGACAACAGCAGGTGAACAAGTGTGGACACTAGCGGATAACTGGTGTGTTCAAAAATCTTATCACTTTCTTAAACTATCCAACCAGCAGCTCTCACCGAGCGAAAAAATAGCAGGAAGCATCAGTCAATTAGGTGATCAGTTTACTTTACCGAATGATGGTTTACTCATGCTGGAAGAAACACAGAAACTTACGCAAGAGAGGGATGAAGTGATCATTCCCTTGGATTGGTTGCCTTTAACCGTCCGCTCATATGAACCTGGTGATCGCTTCGTGCTTGATGCATCAGGGCAAACGAAGAAAGTTTCCCGCCTGTTCATTGATAAAAAAATCTCCAAAACAGAACGTCTCAACATCCCGTTAGTGTTAAATAGACACGACGAAGTTGTTTGGATTGTCGGTTTTAGAAAAAGTTATTTGAGTATTGTCCCTGAAACTGATAAAATATTTTACAAGCTAACTTATTACAAAAGATGAGTAGTTATTCGGAAGGAGAAACATAAGTTGGAAAAAGACATTAAAAAAGTATTAGTAAGTAGAGAAGAAATTGCACAAAAAACACAAGAATTCGGTGCTATCTTAACGGAAGAATATAAAGATACAATGCCTTTAGTAGTAGGTATTTTAAAAGGTGCTGTGCCATTTATGGCAGATTTAGTTCGTGAAATTAAGGTGCCTTTAGAGATGGATTTCATGGATGTTTCAAGTTATGGAGATGCGTTGGTTTCTTCTGGTGAAGTTAAAATCGTGAAAGATTTAAACACAAATGTTATGGGACGTGACGTATTAATTGTTGAAGATATTATCGACAGTGGACGTACATTAAAATATTTAGTCGAATTATTTATTTATCGTCAAGCTAAATCAGTTAAAATTGTGACACTTTTAGATAAGCCTGAAGGTCGCGCAGTAGAATTAGAAGCAGATTATGCTGGATTCTTAGTGCCTAATGAATTTGTAGTCGGCTATGGATTAGATTACAAAGAAAACTACCGTCATTTACCATACGTAGGTGTCTTAAAAGAAGAAGTCTACGAGTCATAATACTAACTTTTTGATGGAGTTATGATAAAATATAACTATCAATGGTAAAAATAGGAGGAGGCGCTTGAATGAACAAAAAGAAGAGTGGTGCGCCTAAAGGGACGGCTTATTATCTAGTGTTATTAATTGCACTAGCGTTACTAATGAGCTGGTTTTTTAATGGAGACCGCAGTGTAGGAACAGAAATACCTTATTCGACATTTAGTCAAAAATTAGATAAAGGTTTGGTTAAAGAATTTGAAGTAAAACCAGGTAATGGTGCCTATGTCATTAATGGGACGTATACCGAGAAACAAAAAGTGGAAAGCAATGGTGTCAAAGTATTTGGAGGTACAACAGCTGAAACAGATAGTTTTAGCACAACCATGTTGCCAAATGACAGCTCAATTGCCAAAGTGATTGATAAAGCTGAAGATGTTGGAGCAAGTGTTAAAGTTCAGGAAGAAAGCAGCAGTGGGGCTTTCTTAACTATCTTATTATCAATTGTACCGTTATTATTTATGGGATTCTTATTCTATATGATGATGGGACAAGGTCAGCAAGGCGGCGGTGGCCGTGGTGTGATGAACTTCGGTAAATCAAAAGCCAAAGAAGCTGACAAAACAGCTAATAAAATTCGTTTTTCTGATGTCGCTGGTGCGGAAGAAGAAAAACAAGAGTTAGTCGAAGTGGTTGAGTTCTTGAAAGACCCACGACGTTTCGTAGAATTAGGCGCGCGTATCCCGGCAGGTGTCTTATTAGAAGGACCTCCAGGGACAGGTAAAACATTACTTGCTAAAGCCGTAGCCGGTGAAGCAGGTGTGCCGTTCTATTCAATCTCAGGTTCAGACTTCGTTGAGATGTTTGTTGGGGTTGGGGCAAGTCGTGTACGTGACTTATTCGAAAGTGCGAAGAAAAATGCACCGTCAATCATCTTCATCGATGAAATCGATGCAGTTGGTCGTCAACGTGGCGCTGGTATGGGCGGTGGACACGATGAGCGTGAACAAACCCTTAACCAAATGTTAGTTGAAATGGATGGTTTTAACGGTAATGAAGGTGTTATCGTAATTGCTGCTACGAACCGTTCAGATGTCTTGGATCCAGCATTATTAAGACCAGGTCGTTTTGACCGTCAAATCTTAGTGGGTCGTCCAGATGTTAAAGGTCGTGAAGCAATTCTGAAAGTCCATGCGAAAAACAAACCGTTAGCAGCTGATGTTGACTTGAAAGTCATTGCACAACAAACACCAGGTTTTGCAGGTGCTGATTTAGAAAACTTATTAAACGAAGCAGCGTTAGTAGCAGCTCGTCGTGATAAGAAGAAAATTGATTCATCAGACGTTGATGAAGCGCAAGACCGTGTGATTGCTGGTCCTGCTAAGAAAGACCGCGTCATTAGCGCGAAAGAGCGTGATTTAGTGGCTTACCATGAAGCAGGTCATACAATCTGTGGCTTAGTTTTAGGTGATGCTCGCACCGTTCATAAAGTAACAATTGTGCCACGTGGCCGTGCCGGTGGTTACATGATTGCTTTACCAAAAGAAGATCGTTTCTTAATGACTAAAGAAGAAATGTTCGAACAAATTGTTGGCTTACTTGGTGGACGTGTCGCAGAAGAAGTATTCTTCGGCGTGAAATCTACTGGTGCAAGCAATGACTTCGAACAAGCAACTGGCTTAGCACGTAGTATGGTAACGGAATACGGAATGAGTGACCGTCTAGGAACTGTTCAGTATGAAGGGAACCATCAAGTCTTTGTTGGTCGCGACTACGGTCAAACAAAAGCTTACTCAGATCAAGTGGCTTACGAAATCGATGAAGAAGTTCGTCGTATTTTAAACGAAGCACATGATAAAGCCAAAGAAATTATCGAAGAAAATCGTGACAAACATGAGTTAATTGCGAAAATGTTATTAGAACACGAAACGTTAGATGCTCGTCAAATTAAATCATTATTTGAAACAGGCGAAATGCCTTCTAATGATTTAACAGAAGAATTCCCCAGCGAAACAGCGCGTTCTTTTGAAGAAGCAAAACAAGCTTTAGAAAAGAAAGAAGCTGAAAAGCAAGCGGAATATGATGAACAACATCCAGAAACAGCGACTGAAACATCAACAACTGATGCCGAAGAAGCAGTTGAAGAAGTTGTGGCACAAGCGAAACCTGAAGTAACAGAATTCCCTTCAGAACATCAAATTGAGCAAAACGATAGTGAAAATGAACAACAATAGGATATGATAAGGTGGGTTGCCTAGGCGACCCACTTTTAATGTTTAATAAAGAAAAGGTGAAAGACATGACAGATTATTTAATTAAAGCATTAGCATTTGATGGACAAATTAGAGCATTTGCAGTCAATGCAACAGAAACAGTAAGCGAAGCACAACGACGTCATGATACTTGGCATAGCGCATCAGCTGCCTTGGGTCGCTCATTAGTTGGTGGTTTATTATTAGGTTCTCAATTAAAAGGTGAAGATAAATTAACAGTAAAAATCGAAGGTAATGGACCAGGTGGTTTGATTATGGTCGATGCGAATGGTAAAGGGGAAGTAAAAGGATACATTACGAACCCACACGTTGCCTTACCACTAAATGAAAAAGGCAAAATCGATGTACGTGGAGTTGTCGGTACAGAAGGTTCATTGACAGTGATTAAAGACCTAGGAATGAAAGAGCCGTTTTCAGGACAAGTTCCATTAGTTTCAGGTGAATTAGGCGAAGATTTCACATATTATTTAGCAAACTCTGAACAAGTGCCTTCAGCAGTCGGGCTAAGTGTCTTAGTGGATACCGACGATTCAATTATCGCATCAGGTGGATTCATGATCCAAGTAATGCCTGGTGCAACGGAAGAAACTCTAGATGAAATTGAACGTCGTTTAGCAGAGATTCCATTTGTTTCACGTTTAATTGAACAAGGGGAAAAACCAGAAGAAATCTTAAATCGTTTGTTAGGAGAAGAAAACCTACAAATTTTAGACAAGATGGATGTTGGGTTCAACTGTCATTGTTCAAAAGAGCGTTTTAGCGGTATGTTAATGACACTAGGCGTAGCTGACTTAAAAGAGATTATCGAAGAAGATCATGGTGCTGAAACAGTGTGCCATTTCTGTAATAATAAGTATCACTTCTCAGAGGACGATTTAAATGAATTGGTCGCTGAGATTGAAGGGTCAAAATAAGGGGGAGCCCACTTTGTGGAAAATAGGTAATGTAGAAATTCCAAACCGTGTTGTCGTAGCGCCAATGGCCGGTATTAGTAATAGTGCCTTCCGTTTAACTGTTAAAGAATTTGGTGCTGGTCTAGTCGTTTGTGAGATGATCAGTGACAAAGGGATTCATTTTAAAAATAAAAAAACATTAGACATGTTGCATATCGAAGAAGGCGAACACCCGATCAGTATTCAAATTTTCGGTGGTCAAAAAGAAACCTTAGTGGAAGCGGCTCAATTCGTGGCTGAAAATACGAAAGCAGATATTATTGATATCAATATGGGCTGTCCAGTTAATAAAATCATTAAAGCCGAAGCGGGTGCGCGTTGGTTATTAGATCCAAATAAAGTGTATGAGATGGTTGAAGCTGTTTCGTCAGCGGTTGACAAACCGGTAACAGTTAAAATGCGTATCGGTTGGGATGAAGACCATTTATTTGCGGTTGAAAATGCCCTAGCCGCTGAAAAAGCGGGTGCAAGTGCCATTGCGATGCATGGACGTACTCGTGTACAAATGTACGAAGGGAAAGCGAATTGGGATATTTTACGCCAAGTAAATGATGCCTTAACGATTCCTTTTATGGGGAATGGCGACGTGCGCACACCAGAAGATGCTAAACGCATGCTGGATGAAGTTGGCTGTGATGGCGTGATGATTGGTCGTGCGGCGTTAGGGAATCCGTGGATGATCTATTTAACAGAGCATTATCTACGCACTGGTGAGCTATTAGAAGAACCAGGTCCACGTGAGAAAATTACGACGGCTAAACTGCACTTAGAACGTTTAGTTAAATTAAAAGGGGCGAAACTAGCAACGCTTGAATTTAGACAACATGCTGCCTATTATTTGAAGAGTGTGCCACGTTCGGCTAAAGCAAAAGTTGCGATTAATCGTGCTGAAACGCCAGAAGAAATGGCGTTGATTTTGGAAGAGTTTATGGAAAAATCTGAAGAGATCGCATTAAGAAGAAGTTAGTCTAGGCAATGGGGAAATTTCCCTTGCCTTTTTTTGTAGTTTTGTGTCATTATAGTAGTTGAATATATAGGACAGGAGAGATATCAATTGACTGAACATCAAGAAATGAATGATCAGCTTATCGTACGACGAGAAAAAATGCAAGCCATCGCTGACGCTGGCCTAGATCCATTTGGCACACGTTTCGAAAGAACGCATAATTCTCAAGAATTACATACAATGTATGATGGTTTTTCAAAAGAAGAATTAGAAGAACAAAAAAATGAAGCAACTGTAGCAGGGCGTATTGTAACGAAGCGTGGTAAAGGGAAAGTTGGTTTCGCTCACTTACAAGACCGTGAAGGCCAAATTCAAGTTTACGTACGTAAAGATGCGTTAACAGAAGAAGAATATGATTTATTTGATCATGCTGATTTAGGTGACTTTATCGGAGTAACAGGCCAAATCATGAAAACAAATACAGGTGAAGTAACGATTAAACCTTCATCATTAACGTTCTTAAGTAAAGCCTTACGTCCGTTACCAGATAAATATCATGGTTTAACAAACGTCGAGCAACGTTACCGTCAACGTTATTTAGATTTAATTAGTAACCGCGACAGTTTTGATCGCTTCATGTTAAGAAGTAAAATTGTTTCAGAAATCCGTAACTACTTAAATCAAAATGGTTACTTAGAAGTTGAAACACCAACTTTACATAACTTAGCAGGTGGGGCAGCGGCTCGTCCATTTATTACACACCATAACGCTTTAGATATGGAATTATACTTACGTATCGCGTTAGAATTACACTTAAAACGTTTAATCGTTGGTGGTATGGAAAAAGTTTACGAAATCGGTCGTGTTTTCCGTAATGAAGGAATCGATACAACGCATAATCCAGAGTTTACCATGTTAGAAGTATACACAGCGTATGCTGATTACCGTGACATCATGGACTTAACAGAAGGAATTATTACACATGTTGCGCAAACTGTTCTAGGTAAATTACAAATTGAATACGGTGAAAACTTAATCAATTTAGAAGGCCCTTGGAAACGTGTCCACATGGTAGATGCAATTAAAGAAGCATGTGGTGTTGATTTCTGGCAAGAAATGACAGACGAAGAAGCACGTGCGATTGCAAAAGAACACAATGTCGAAATCGAAGATCACATGGACTTTGGGCATGTAGTTAACGAGTTCTTCGAAGCGTTTGTTGAAGAAACATTAGTTCAACCAACTTTCATTTATGGTCATCCAGTATCAATTTCGCCATTAGCGAAGAAAAATCCTGAAGATGGTCGTTTCACTGATCGTTTTGAATTCTTTATTTGTGGCCATGAATATGGTAATGCCTTTACTGAGTTGAACGATCCAATCGATCAACGTGAACGTTTTGAAGCGCAAATGAAAGAAAAAGAATTAGGTAATGATGAAGCTAACGAAATTGATGAAGACTTTATCGAAGCGTTAGAATACGGTATGCCGCCAACAGGTGGGCTAGGAATTGGTATCGATCGATTAGTTATGTTATTAACGAACTCTCAATCAATTCGTGACGTATTATTATTCCCAACAATGAGAAATTAATTTTAATAAAATAATTGCTTTTTTCAACATAACTTGCTATATTAATAGAAGTCATCCGGCTTCTTCAGCAAGTTGGTTGAAAAAAGCTTTTTTCATAAAAAAGACTTGACGATTATTCGCTCAAATGATAATCTAATAAAGTTCTTATAAGAGAGCGACTTGTTTTTTCGAAAGAAAAAAGTTAAAAAATATTTTCAAAAGTGGTTGACGAATTCAACTATGCGTGATAATATTTAGAAGTTGTCAGGGACGAAAGTTCTTAAAACAGCAAAATAAAAAAGTTTAAAAAAGTTGTTGACAACGTCAACTAAACATGTTAAACTTTAGAAGTTGTCACGAAAGACAACGACTTAAAAAGTAGACCTTTGAAAACTGAACAATGAATAAGACAAACCAAATGTGTAGGGTGTTTTACAAAGTGTAAAACAAAACCAAGCAATTTTTAAATTTTAGTGAAGTAATTCGCTAGCAAACATAAATGAGCGACATCTTCGGATGTTATCAAAACTTTTTATTGAGAGTTTGATCCTGGCTCAGGACGAACGCTGGCGGCGTGCCTAATACATGCAAGTCGAACGCATTTTGTTTCACCGGAGCTTGCTCCACCGAAACAAAATGAGTGGCGGACGGGTGAGTAACACGTGGGTAACTTGCCCATCAGAGGGGGATAACACTTGGAAACAGGTGCTAATACCGCATAATTCTTTTGACCGCATGGTCGAATGATAAAAGGCGCTTTCGGGTGTCGCTGATGGATAGACCCGCGCTGCATTAGCTAGTTGGTGAGGTAACGGCTCACCAAGGCCATGATGCATAGCCGACCTGAGAGGGTGATCGGCCACACTGGGACTGAGACACGGCCCAGACTCCTACGGGAGGCAGCAGTAGGGAATCTTCGGCAATGGACGAAAGTCTGACCGAGCAACGCCGCGTGAGTGAAGAAGGTTTTCGGATCGTAAAACTCTGTTGTTAGAGAAGAACAAGCGTGAGAGTAACTGTTCACGCCTTGACGGTATCTAACCAGAAAGCCACGGCTAACTACGTGCCAGCAGCCGCGGTAATACGTAGGTGGCAAGCGTTGTCCGGATTTATTGGGCGTAAAGCGAGCGCAGGCGGTTTCTTAAGTCTGATGTGAAAGCCCTCGGCTCAACCGAGGAAGGTCATTGGAAACTGGGAAACTTGAGTGCAGAAGAGGAGAGTGGAATTCCATGTGTAGCGGTGAAATGCGTAGATATATGGAGGAACACCAGTGGCGAAGGCGACTCTCTGGTCTGTAACTGACGCTGAGGCTCGAAAGCGTGGGGAGCAAACAGGATTAGATACCCTGGTAGTCCACGCCGTAAACGATGAGTGCTAAGTGTTGGAGGGTTTCCGCCCTTCAGTGCTGCAGCTAACGCATTAAGCACTCCGCCTGGGGAGTACGGTCGCAAGACTGAAACTCAAAGGAATTGACGGGGGCCCGCACAAGCGGTGGAGCATGTGGTTTAATTCGAAGCAACGCGAAGAACCTTACCAGGTCTTGACATCCTTTGACCATTCTAGAGATAGAACTTTCCCTTCGGGGACAAAGTGACAGGTGGTGCATGGTTGTCGTCAGCTCGTGTCGTGAGATGTTGGGTTAAGTCCCGCAACGAGCGCAACCCTTATTGTTAGTTGCCATCATTAAGTTGGGCACTCTAGCAAGACTGCCGGTGACAAACCGGAGGAAGGTGGGGATGACGTCAAATCATCATGCCCCTTATGACCTGGGCTACACACGTGCTACAATGGACAGTACAACGAGTCGCGAGACCGCGAGGTCAAGCTAATCTCTTAAAGCTGTTCTCAGTTCGGATTGTAGGCTGCAACTCGCCTACATGAAGCCGGAATCGCTAGTAATCGCGGATCAGAACGCCGCGGTGAATACGTTCCCGGGCCTTGTACACACCGCCCGTCACACCACGGGAGTTTGTAACACCCAAAGTCGGTGAGGTAACCTTTTAGGAGCCAGCCGCCTAAGGTGGGATAGATAACTGGGGTGAAGTCGTAACAAGGTAGCCGTATCGGAAGGTGCGGCTGGATCACCTCCTTTCTAAGGAATATTACGGAATACACAGGTTAGGATTATTCATTGTCAGTTTTGAGAGGTTTACTCTCAAACATTCGTTCATTGAAAACTGGATATTGAAACAAAATTAAAACAAACCGAAAACACCGCGTTGAAACGAGTTAATAAACAAAGTTCAATAGCTAAAACATAGGGTTGATGGAGCTGACTATCGCTAGTTGGTGGAAATCAAGAGTCTAGCACGAAAGTGGTAGCAAATAAGGTTAAGTGAATAAGGGCGCACGGTGGATGCCTTGGCACTAGAAGACGATGAAGGACGGGACTAACTCCGATAAGCTTTGGGGAGCTGTACGTAAGCTATGATCCAGAGATTTCCGAATGGGGCAACCCAGCAGCTTTTATAGGCTGTTACTCCTAACTGAATACATAGGTTAGTGAGGGTGAGACGCAGAGAACTGAAACATCTAAGTACCTGCAGGAAGAGAAAGAAAAATCGATTTCCTTAGTAGCGGCGAGCGAAACGGAAACAGCCCAAACCAACGAGCTTGCTCGTTGGGGTTGTAGGACTCAGCTGTGGTAGCTGTGAGTAGTAGTTGAATCGACCTGGAAAGGTCAGCTGAAAAGGGTGAAAGCCCCGTAAACGAAACT
>NZ_CP039712.1:1932500-1950000 GCF_005145005.1 Vagococcus zengguangii | reverse complement strand
GCCTTCTTGAAGTACTCTTTGAAATGTTTATTGTAGTTATCAGCCTGAGTATTCATATAGCTTTGTTTGGTATTTCTTAGTCTATCTTCTTCTTGCAACATTACCTGTAGTTCATTCATGGTTATTTGTCTGTTGGGGCTGTAGTCGTTGAAATTTTTCCCTCTTAAAATGGCTTCTAATTCAATAGCTTCTTTTCTAGTCTTAATGCCACGTTTAATAATTCGTCTTCTTTTTCCTGTAATAGGGTCTTTTCCATCTGATATATCTACCTTCCAAGTATTCTTTTGCTTTTCTTTTTTAACTCCCATATCTATCTTCCTCCATATTCTTTAAGATTGAGTAGTTTTTCTTGTAGAAAGCTTCTATTTCAAGTGCTTCTGTCTTAGTTTGAATGCCACGTTTGATAAATCTTCTAGTTTTTCCTGTATCTGAATCTACTCCAGTTGTTACCTCTACCATCCAAGTCTTATTTACTTTATCTAATTTAATACTCATGTTCTTTTTCCTCCATTATTATTTATAATTGATATACCTAGTATTTCTTCTACTACCTGTGTAGGTACAATACCGAGCCTTCTGTCATCATAGAAAGGAAATCCTTTTTCTATCATTCGTTGTTTTGCTTCACGAATGACACGTTCTGACCGTGCCTTTCCTATCCCTAGAGCCATTAAATCATTCTTTTTCATTAGTAGTTTATTCATTATGTAATATGTCCTCCTGTGTCTATGTTATGTATATTTGAACTCAAATGACATCAAAGTAGTTCAAATGATGTCAAATTGATTCAAATGAAATTATTGCGATTATTGTCACAAAAATAAAGTCTACTTCTCCGTTGGTTGTCTATATGTGCTATCTCGTGGTCTATTCATGTTGTAATCTCCTTTTATCATCTGAATTGCTTGAAAACCATCTATATACATAATTATATGAACATCTAAGTTCTTGAAAAGTACCCCCTCTAAGCGGTCTAAGTAGCGTTATATCAAAGAAGGTGAGGGTAGTTTAGTCTAGGTATATCAAAATACTCAGAGGGCTATATCTAATTAATCTAAGTAGTTTTATGCTAAGAAGATTGCTGTATTTCAATCTAGGGACATAAAAATACCTAGATGACTATGTTCAATCATCTAGGTAGGTTAATATTAATCAAAGTTTATTTTGTCTAATAGGGCTTCTCTTGTAACTTCATCTAATCCAAGGTAGCGAAGGGTAGATTTTTGATCGGAATGATTCAACAAGTCCATAACAAAGCCTATATTATAGTTGGTCTGTTCGTAGACTCGATAAGCGCCTGTTTTTCTCATGGTATGTGTCCCTAGGTAGTTGATACCCAATAAATCGCCAGTCTTGCTCATGATTTTGTAGTATTGCTTGCGTGTAATGTGAGTATTTTGATTGGAAGAAGAGGGGAAGAGCCACTTGCTTTGAATGCCGTTATCATCAAGCCATTGTTTGTAAAGATACAAGTCTTTTTCTATTGGTTTGAGGTACAAGGTGTTGGGTTTACCTGTCTTTTGGTCTTTGATGTAGACTCGTTCTTTGAGTACCCCATCTGGTGTAAAGATGTCTGCATATTCAAGGGATAATACGTCACTGACTCTCAAGAGAGTGGCTTTTCCTAGTTGGAAGATAGTGTAGTTTCTTCTTCCAGCTTTGAAGTTATGTAGGAGAGTATCTTGTACCTGTCTTAGTACCACTGAATCCTTAATAGGTTGTACGTTGTTTGTCTGTCTTTTTGCCATGTTGTCTGTCTCCTTTAGGTAGTTGTTTTTTGGGGATTACTGAAAATCGCTCCTAAATATTTCGACCTAAGAAGCTTTCCTTTTTCAATCTAGGTTTTTCGATAAGTCTTTTTGTGAAAAAGACTCCTCTTTACTATTTTTGGATGTATCTTAGCTATAGACTAAATAAAAAGGCTTTACTGACAGTTGAAAAGCTGTAGTAGAGCCTTTTTCTATTAGGTATAAGTAAATGAGTCAGGGGATATAGAATAGTTGAAAGCTAGAACGGTATTATTGGAGGTAGATTATTACATGGTGAGGAAAACAGATAGTTGTACTTAGATAGGAAATAAGTGGACATCATTAAACGCTAGATTTTTGTTTTTTAGAGCGTTTCGTTTGGAGTAGTGTGTTGGGATGTTTTCTGTGGTAAGTACGCGGAAATCGGATTTTTGGAGGTCTGAGGTAAAGTTATATCTTTTCGTGGTATTATTTGATTGGAGGATTAAGCGTTTTTAATATTGAGGAGCCCTTTTCACAAAAAGACTCCTCAGTGTGAGGAAAGAATATTTACTTTTTTTTTTAATGTTACTAGTTAGTTTGTTTCTTCAAATACCCAAAGGTGGGCCAGTGATGCTTGTATGTCTTCTGTTGAATATGTTGTAAGACTAAATTTTTTCGACACATCATCATTTGGGTCTAATATACGAATACCATCTTCATCTGCATGTGACAACACCATTATATGACCAACAGATGTGAATATTCCTGGATTGAAAGAAGCGACTACAGGTATATCTTCTTCTAAATAAGGTAGGGCGCTATCTATCTGTGTTCCGAGGTCGGTATAAGTGTACCCATAATTTTGTGCGAATGCTGGGAAAATATTCCATGAAGTACCATAATCGGTATAATAGTCATTTCCAGCCCAATTAAGTACATCTGTAACGGATAATTCACTGTTTTTCCAATAGGCATTTATCATTGAAAGTGATGTAATTGCACATGCATTTTTATCTACGGTAGTATTAATACCCCAACCGTAAGATTCTTTTGCCCAACGTTCATCCCGTTGTAGAATAAGGGAACTATTTAGTCCTTCTTTCTTCAAAGAAGCTCGTGTTTTATCACCATAAGTCTTAAATGGTTCTTTTATCTCGGTTTCTAATGTATCAATGTAACGGTTCTTGCTATTTAATTCTTTATCAGCTTTGACTAATTTATCATTTAAGTTAGACATGGTTATTGAATGAACGATATTCATACAAGTTAGTGAGAATAGAAAGATACCTGTCAAAATTAAATAGCCTTTAATATGAGCTTTTAGTTTTCTTTTCTTTCGAGTTATTCTCTGTTTGTGTGCTACATTATCCATGTTTACGTTTTAATACCCAAGCTAATGTAGTAGATGCCATAGTAACAATTCCAGAGGCTGTAAGCCATGGATTTGATGATTCTCCTGTTTGTGGAAGTCCCTCAGTAGAACTTGTTTGAGTTGTGTTAGTTGAGTTGTTAGTGTTGTTTGAACTTCCAGTGTTTGAGTTATTGTTGATTGGTGTATTGTTTGAACTTGATCCGTTTCCAGAGTTGTTGGTATCAGCATCGTTGCTGTTAGTGTTACCACTGTTTGAACCACTGTTGTTGTCAGTACCCCCGTTGGAGTTATTACCGTTGTCTCCGTTTCCAGTGTTTCCACCGTTGTCAGAGCCATTATCACCTGTGTTGCCACCATTAGTGGTATCATCTACTTCTGTGAAGTAGAATACTGCTTGGTTGTTACCATCTAACGTACCTGTTAGGGTAGGTAGTTTAGTTTTATCTAAAGTATACCCCTTAATGTCTGTAGCAAATTTAGAAATATCGTACTTATCTCCTTTTGTTCCCTCAATTAATACGCTATCTTTAATTGGGTCTCCATTTTGGTCTAAGAATAGTACCTCTAGTGAAGACTCTTGGTTTTCAGGTGTTACAGTACCGTTGTCTAAGTCATATACTACGTTGATTTCTTTTAACTCTTTGGCGAATGTGCCTTCAAATTGGTCTGCGATACTTGTTAGGTAGTCAGTGTTCAAGTAGAAGGTACGTCCTTCGTAAGTAATGGTTGCTGGAATGTCAGCAATGTCGTATGAGTAGCTTTCGCCTACCTTGCCGTCTAAGTGAATAGGTTCTTTAATCATAGTACTGTTCAATGCAAACCAGAAGTTGATAGTTACTCCTCCTGATTGCTCTTGTGTTGGAGGGGTTACTTCGCCGTTTGATTTGTAGTGTAGTACGTGTGTTTGTGGTTCTGTCGTGATTGTACCTCCTTGTAGGCTTGAACCGTCCTCGTCAAACTCTTCTACAAAGTCATATCCTTCGATTTCTTTCTCAGAAGCCCAGTACCCCATACCTACCTCATCTGTGATAGTGTCAGGTGTTGCGATTTCTTTATTTGTGTCGATGTCTACGTGTTTTACTGTTACTGTTCCCATTTCTACTGAAGGGTCAGTTTCGTCATCTTTAACGTAATGTACTGTCACATTAGCCATGCCTTTTTCATAAGTACCTTGCATTTCAATAGCTTGTCCCTCTGCGAACTTGTAACCGTAGAATTCAGGGAAATTAATCCAATACTCTTGACCCTCTTCACCTGTGTAAGTGTCAGTTTCAGAGATTTGTTTGTTGTTTTCGTCTACATAAGATACAGTAAAGCTTACTTCTTCAGGTGTTGGTACTTCTTCTTTTACATATTTCTTCAATTGTACTGTAACAGTCGAGTTACCTTTACCGTCAGTTGGCATGTCTGAATAACCTAACTTAACTCCACGATATCCAATTAAGTTTCCGTCTTCATCGTATGTAGCCCAACCATAGTCTACGTATTGGTTATCTTCTTCAACTACATATTCTTGTGGGTTAATACCTAAATCTTCATCAGCAATAACTGACATACCTAGGTTAACTTCATGTTTAGGACTGAAGTAAGAACCTAATAATGCTCCTGTTTCTTTGTCTACAAAGTTTACAGTTACATCTAGAGTACCCTCATTTCGAATATCTCCACCCAAGTGATAATAACCGTCTTCCATTAATACCCAATCGTTTTCTGTGTATCGTGGTGTTGCAACTGGTGCTTGTTCTTCTTTAGGTTGTTCTACTGCTGGAGATTGTTGTTCTACAACGTCGAAGTCTGGTTCCTCATCGTTCGTTTCTTGAACAGTTTCTTGATATGTGTCTGAAAAAACAGAAGTAGTGTCTTCTACTGTCTCTTCTACTGATGAATCGACAGTAGAAGATTCTGTTTGTTCAGTAGGCTGCTTGTCCATCAAAGTAGATGCAAACACTGTTGTCAAAGGTAGTACTGTTGTAGATAGAATAGCACCGCACATTAATAAGTTAGTTGCTTTCTTTCTATTCTTGCTTGCTTTTTTTATTAGTTGTTCTGCTTGTTTCCTTTTTAATTCAGTCATTTATTTACTCGTTCCTTTTCCCCCTTTCCTCACGTCCATTATTATCCTATGTTTATATCTATAAATCAAACGTTTTTTGTGGTTTGGATATTGTTGGGGGAAATAGGGGGAAGAAAAGATGAGAAACATCTGTTTGAACTCATTTGGAAGGTTAATTCCACATCCAGTACCCCAATAGTTGGTCATGAGGTGTAGTTATCTTAGTGGGTATATGTGTGAAATGGTACTAGTTTGTTTTGAAATCAGACGAGTAGGAGGTAGGTTACTAGGGAGAGTAATCGAAGTACCCCGTATGGATACATCATTTATAGTTTGACTACCATCTGTCAGAAGAAGTAGGCGAGACCTCTAGAATTTACCCCTAGTTTTGATATGAAATAACTTTTCTAGTAACCGAAGTACTCGCTTCAAGTTACATTTACCTCGTCATACTTGTTGTCTTTCCTCATTAATTTTCCCATACAGTATAGAAGATAAGCGATTGCCTAGGTTGTTTTTCATATAAGTGATTTTATACTTCATCTGAACTAATCAATAAACTATATAAACTTATCCTTAAGCCAACAAACAAATACCCAAGTCGTTATAGCTAACTTATTATAAAGAATATCTAACTTCCATTTCATCAACTTACATATTCTTTATAAAAACTAATCTATAACGACTTGGGTATTTGTCTCCTATATATATTGTCCCTTTGCTAGGTCATGGACATCGAATCTACCCTATCTGCGCAAATATCTACCTGTAGCTCGCCTATCTTCCTACGAAACGGCATAAATTTAGTGGCATTTATGTATCAAGGTGTGTCATCTAGTTATTTACTGTATGAGACTAGTTCTTCCTTCTAGAAACTTTAGTTTGTAGTCTTATCTACGAGTTTACCTGTAAAATTTGTGGTTCAATTCTCTTGCAAATAAATCGGTCTATCAATTAAATGTTCTTTCCTCTAAATAATGTATAGTTGTTACAAATAAGTCAATATATATATGGGGTATTTAGTTGTTGTAGTCATTATGTAGGAGAAAATACCACTAGGAAGAGAAGGTCATTTCAAGAATTATCATCCTTAGTTTTTCAAGATAAGAGTGTGATTTTAGATTGTTGATGTCCTAATTTAGATTATTGATATTCAAAAATAGATTGTCTGTCTGTTGTTAGGAGATTGTTTTGATTGTGAAAATAGAAGAAGATCAGTGCTAGGTTTCAGGTAGGGTGTATGTGGTATTTGTCGCAGTGTTATTCAATGATGAAGTATTTTTTTTATCTGAGGTAGCTTCAGAATTATCCTATATAATAGAAGAAACAAGTTGGTTTGTTTGGATGTGAAGAAGGTTGTCCTGTGTTGAGTAGGGGGGTAGATAGGTATTCTAGGTATGCAGGTGACATCAAGTGGAATGGTATTTTCATCTTTGAGAGTGGAGCAGAGGTGAAAATCAATTGACACTAAATAGGTGAGAATAGCACCCGACCCACACTCTGTTTTTTCGAAATGCTGTCAAAGGCAATGATTTCAAGAAAAAATGTGTGTGGGGGTGGTATGAAATTCATCAAGTGGGAGATGAATTTTTACGTTGGATTTTCATGTCATGATGAATGAGATGAAAAAAGAAACGACTATTCATTGAGAAGAAAGGGAGATAACTCTCCAAAATACTTTCGGAGTACTACAAGAAGATATGGTATAAGTTCTGTGTTCAACTATTAGCTTTTTACTTGTGAAGATATTGTATGGTTCATCAACCAGACAATTGATGTGGAAAGCGTCAGTATTTGTTGGAAAGAAGGTCAATCTGTTTCATGGTCATGAGATTGTCTGATAGGTGAGAACAATCTGATTGTAGAAAAATTGAGAGAGTAGTATCTACTACAAGAAGCTTTTTTCTCGAAGAAAAAGGGTCAGGGTTCTAGTTGGCGTTCAAGAGAATATACCTATCATTTTTGAGTAGTTCTAACTTCTTGTATTATCAGTTTAGGGTGTCAATCTTGGAGGAGGATGGGAGAAGAAAGATGCATGAGACAAAAGAGTAGGAGAGCTAGCAACATCTAGCTAAAATATTCAACATTCTAGTGGACATATTGCTTTGTTGATGGTATACTAGTATTGTGAATCAGTATGTAATAAAAAGGTTTCCGAAAAGTTTCCTATTTGGGCATACTGTAATGCATTCAAATGAACTCAAATCACTTCAAATGATTTCAAATATATTCAAAAGTACTGAAAAAGAGTTGAGAGCAAAACTCAAAATCCAGTGATCTCACGATCGTGCCGGTTCGACCCCGGCCGCCGGTACTATAAAAACACCAACGTATTATTACGTTGGTGTTTTTTTGTGCATTTTAGAATGAATGTTTCTATTTGCTTTGCTAATATCATTTATTTGAAATAAATGTTAGCATGCAGTTGGCAATTAGTGTTAAAGGGATGCTGACACAAAGGACAATGACCTATTTGATATTGCGGATAGTTTAAGGTTTGTTGGCAGTTACCGCAAAGGATTGGTGACTCATCGTTTTTACTTACTGGAGAAAAAGGATGTTCCTCTAGTTCATCATGACACTGGTAGCAAGCATAATATTGTTGACAATCATTACACTTAAGAGCTACGATATCATGTGTCTGATGATAGTGTAAACAACGACCCTTTTTATCTAAATTAATCCCTTTAATTTTCATTATCTTCACCTCACTACTATTTGATAGTTCATTATAATATACTAGAGCTAATCAAAATAGGTAGTTTTTTAATAAAAGTAAATGAATCTTTAGAAAGTGAATCAACTATGAAAAAATCGAGGCGTGATCATCTATTACTTTAATGGCTATTGAAGTATACTTAACTCAAAAAATTGTACGATATTAGCTAATTATCAACAGGTTGCCTTACTCAAGCTAGACCTTTTTAGCCAATCGGTAGAATTAATTGTGGAAAACGTAAAAATTCTTTTAGTTATCAAGAGTTTCGTGATGTATTGTTAACAAGTGAAGGTGCTTATAGTAGTTATAAACAATCTTGCTTAATAATTAGGGAATAGTGTTAATAAATTACAAGCTTTCTATACAAGGCGAGTGAAGTATATTATAATAGTGAAAAACTTAAAGGTAGGGATAAATGAAAGCAAAAGATATGACGGCCGTTGCGATGATGATGGCGATAGTGATTGTATTAGGACTAGTACCACCTATTCCGATTGGACTGATACCCGTGCCTATCGTTTTTCAAAACTTAGGGATTATGTTAGCGGGCATCACATTAGGTTCTAGAAAAGGTGGCTTGGCTGTTCTATTATTCTTATTGTTAGTGGTAATGGGAATGCCGTTTTTGACAGGTGGCAGTGGTGGGGCATCCGTTTTTGTGGGGCCAACAGCAGGTTACTTATTGGGCTGGTTGGTTTCAACGTTATTGATTGGGTTAGGTCGTCAACGATTTAGAGAAAGTTCAAATTGGCTAGTAAAATTTGTGCTGATCTGGGTACCCGGTGTTCTACTGTCAGATTTTCTTGGTTCAATTGGGTTATTTATGGTCACAGGTATGAATTTTAGAGCAGCCTTGTTATCAAATTTAGCGTTTATTCCAGGTGATACGATTAAAGTCTTGTTAGTAGTAATGATTGCTGATCGTTTAATAAAGTTACCGTTATTTAGAAACTAAAATTACTAGTTGTGTTTAAAATTCGTTTTATGCATCAACTTTATGGTGGCTTTATAGACACAATAAACTAATTTTCTGGCGTTAATAACAAGTTATTAACGTAAAATGCCAGATAGTTATCAATGAAGTTTATTTGATAAGGGGATAATAGACAGGCTAATCAAATTGGAAATACAAGTAAAAACATAGTATAATAAAACAGAAAAGAGGCATCCAACAAAACCTTTTTGTTGTGTGCCTTTTTATTTTGAGAAGTGGATTTGAGGAGGTAAACAAATGACTTTAAATCCCTATGAACTGTATCAAAAATTATTAGAACAAGTTGATCCTGAACGCCAATTATCGCAAGAGGCGTTGTTTCAACAAGGGAAAATTGAAAAAGTCGTCGTTAAAAAACAAAGTAAAGCGTGGGAATTTCATTTATCTTTTCAAGAAATTTTACCAGTGGAGTGGTTACACCAATTAGTGTTAGCCTTAAAGCATAGTTTTGCTGGGATTGCGACGATTGAAGTGAATATTCAGGCTGAAAATGCACAGTATGACGAAGTTAAGTTGCAAGAGTATTGGGAATATTGCTTACAGCAGGCTGACGGTAATCCGTCCTTAATTAACGGCTCGTTAACAGGTGTTATGCCCCAAATTATCGACAAGCAAATTGTCGTGATGATTGAAAAAGAGGGGATTATTTCGTATTTAGATACACAATTTTTCCCGAATGTGGCGGCAGTCTATGAACGTGTCGGTTTTCCTAAGTTCAAATTGCAAGCGAGGTTAAATCAAGATTTAGCGGCAACTCGTCGTCAAGAATTTGAGCAACGCCAACGTGAACAACAAGAAAAAATAATGGCGGCAGCAGCTGAAGCGGTCGCGAAAAATGAACAGCTTAAGGAAAAACGTAAAAAAGAAACCCCTGTCTTAGAAGGGCCAATTCAATTAGGTCGTAATATTCAAGACGATGAATTAATTACGCCGATGAAAGAGATTTTGGAAGAAGAACGTCGTATTACGATTGAAGGTTATGTTTTTGATACCGAAGTGCGTGATTTACGTTCGGGTCGTAAAATTTTAATTATTAAAATGACCGACTATACGTCATCGTTTATCGTGAAGAAGTTCTCTAATGGTGAAAAAGACGAAGCGGTATTTGCGAGCATTAAAAAAGGTTTGTGGTTAAAAGTACGCGGTAGTGTCCAAGAAGATACTTTCATGCGTGACTTAGTTATGAACGCACAGGATTTAGTCGAAGTTAAAAAGGCTAAGAAACAAGATAAAGCTCCTGAAGACCAAAAACGCGTGGAATTTCATGCCCATACGAATATGAGTACAATGGATGCTTTACCAAGCGCGAAAGATTTAGTCAAACAGGCAGCTGATTGGGGCATGCCAGCCATTGCGATTACGGATCATGCCGGAGCCCAAGCCTTTCCTGATGCTCACCACGCAGGTGAAGCGGGTGGTGTAAAAGTTATGTATGGGATTGAATCCAATGTCATCGATGATGGTGTGCCGATTGCCTATAATCCAGCTCCGATTAATTTATCAGATGCAACCTATGTCGTGTTTGACGTTGAGACAACTGGATTATCGGCAGTCTATGATACTATTATCGAGCTTGCAGCGGTTAAAATGCATAAGGGTAACATTATTGAAACCTTTGAAGAGTTCATTGATCCGGGACATCCATTATCACAAACAACGATTAATTTAACCGGGATTACTGATGAAATGGTCCGTGGTTCGAAATCAGAAAAAGAAGTCTTGTCATTATTTAAAGAATTTTGTGGTGATGATATTCTGGTTGCACACAATGCCAGCTTTGATATGGGCTTCTTAAACACCAGTTATGAAAAGTACGACATGGGGGAAGCCCCAAATCCAGTCATTGATACGTTAGAGTTGTCACGTTTCTTGCATCCTCAATGGAAGAGTCACCGTTTGAATACGTTGGCGAAGAAATATAATGTCAATTTAGAACAACATCACCGTGCGATTTATGACTCAGAGTCAACCGGGCATCTATGTTGGATTTTTGTCAAAAAAGCCCAAGAAGAACATGGGATTACTCGTCATGATGAGTTGAATGAACACGTGGGGGAAGGCGATGCGTATAAGCGTGCACGTCCGTTCCATGCGACGATTTACGCGCGAACCCAAGCTGGTTTAAAAAATCTTTTCAAAATTATCTCAGCTTCAAATGTTGAATATTTTTACCGCGTACCGCGAGTGCCACGCTCCTTGTTAACGAGCTTACGTGAAGGGTTAATAGTTGGTTCTGCTTGTAGCAATGGTGAAATCTTTGAAGCAATGATGCAAAAAGGGTATGAAGAAGCACGTAATCGTGCCAAATTTTATGACTTTATTGAAATCATGCCCAAACCGGTCTACGCACCGTTACTTGAAAATGAAATGGTTAAAAACGAGCGCGACTTGGAAGAAATTATCGGCAACTTATGTAAAATTGGCGACGAGTTAGGCAAACCCGTGATTGCGACCGGGAATGTCCACTACTTGCAACCAACGGATAAAATTTATCGTGAAGTGCTAATTAGCTCATTAGGTGGTGCGAGTATGCTGAATCGTACCAAGTTACCGGATGTTCATTTTAGAACGACCGATGAGATGCTTCAAGAATTTGCCTTTCTAGGGAAAGATAAAGCGTTTGAAGTCGTCGTTAAAAACTCTCGTGAAATGGCCGATCGTTTTGAAGAGGTGACACCCGTTAAGACTGACTTGTACACGCCTAAGATTGAAGGAGCCGAGCAAGAAATCACGGACTTGAGTTACAACGAAGCCCGCCGTTTATACGGCGAAGAGTTACCAGAAATCGTTGAAAAGCGGATTGAAAAAGAATTGAATAGTATCATCGGTAACGGGTTCTCGGTTATTTATTTAATTTCGCAAAAACTTGTGCATAAATCAGTCGCGGATGGCTACTTAGTAGGATCACGTGGTTCGGTTGGTTCTAGTTTTGTTGCGACGATGACTGGGATTACCGAAGTTAACCCGTTGGCGCCACATTATCGCTGTGAAGAATGTCAATATTCGGAATTTTTTGAAGACGGTAGTTACGGTTCAGGTTTTGACTTGCCAGATAAAGTCTGTCCTAAATGTGGGGCTGATTTGAAAAAAGACGGTCACGATATTCCGTTTGAAACATTCTTAGGGTTTCATGGGGATAAAGTACCCGATATCGACTTGAACTTCTCAGGTGCGTATCAGGCGAGAGCCCATGACTATACGAAAGAATTATTCGGTGAAGAATATGTTTACCGTGCCGGAACAATTGGTACGGTGGCGGATAAGACGGCCTATGGTTTTGCGAAGGGCTATGAACGTGATCACAATTTGAATTTGCGTAGTGCCGAAATTGATCGTCTTGCTAAAGGGGCGACAGGTGTGAAACGGACGACTGGTCAGCATCCAGGGGGGATTATCGTTATCCCCGACTATATGGATGTTTATGACTTTACGCCGATTCAATACCCAGCCGACGACCAAGAGTCTGAATGGAAAACAACGCACTTTGATTTCCACTCGATTCACGATAATGTTTTGAAACTCGATATTTTAGGGCACGATGATCCAACCGTCATTAGGATGTTGCAAGATTTGTCAGGCATTGATCCGAAGACGATTCCACCGGATGACAAAGAAACGATGAAAATTTTCTCAGGACCAGAAGTTTTAGGTGTGACATCTGATCAAATCTTATCCAAGACGGGTACGTTAGGAATTCCTGAGTTTGGAACGAAATTCGTGCGTGGGATGTTAGAACAAACGCATCCAACGACGTTTGCTGAGTTGCTGCAAATTTCCGGTTTATCTCATGGTACGGATGTATGGTTAGGTAATGCTGAGGAATTAATTCGCCAAGGTCGAGCGACGCTGGCAGAAGTAATTGGGTGTCGTGATGATATCATGGTTTATTTAATTCATAATGGCTTAGAAGATGGTTTAGCCTTCAAAATTATGGAGAGTGTGCGTAAAGGGAAAGGAATTCCTGATGACTGGCAAGCGGCCATGAAAGAAGAAGGTATTCCAGATTGGTACATTGAATCATGTTTGAAAATTAAATATATGTTTCCGAAAGCCCATGCGGCGGCCTACGTCTTAATGGCCTTGCGTGTTGCTTACTTTAAGGTTCACTATCCGATTTATTATTATGCGGCTTATTTTTCAGTTCGTGCCTCTGATTTTGATTTAGTGGCGATGTCTAAAGGCAAAGAAGCCGTTAAAGATCGCATGAAAGAAATTAGTGACAAGGGCTTAGAAGCTTCAACTAAAGAGAAAAACTTATTAACCGTGCTAGAGTTAGCTAATGAGATGTTAGAACGTGGGTTTGAGTTCAAGATGGTTGATTTATACAAATCAGACGCCAACGACTTCGTGATTGAAGGCAACAGTTTGATTGCACCATTTAGAGCCGTCCCAAGTTTGGGTGAAAACGTGGCGAAACAAATCATGGTAGCCCGTGAAGAACAAGAATTTTTATCAAAAGAAGATTTGGCTAACCGTGGGAAAGTTTCTAAAACGATTATCGAGTACTTGAGTGAAAACGGGGTACTAGATGGCATGCCAGATGAGAATCAATTATCATTATTTGATATGTTTTAAAAAATAAAGGACAGAGAGGACTAAAATATGTTAGAAAGATATACAAGACCAGAGATGAAAGCTATTTGGACGGAGGAGAACAAGTACAATGCTTGGTTAGAGGTTGAAATATTGGCAGCAGAAGCTTGGGCGGAGATGGGAGAAATCCCCCAAGAAGATGTGGCTAAAATTCGTCGTGACGCTTCATTTGACGTAGAACGTATTTTAGAAATTGAACAACAAACAAGACATGATGTCGTAGCCTTCACACGTACAGTATCAGAAAGCCTAGGTGATGAAAGTAAATGGATTCATTACGGCTTAACAAGTACGGATGTAGTAGACACTGCTTATGGTTATTTATTAAAACAAGCAAATGAGATTTTGAGAAAAGATTTAAACCACTTTTTAGAGGTGATTGGTAATAAAGCCAAAGAACACAAGTATACCGTAATGATGGGACGTACTCATGGTGTACACGCGGAACCAACAACATTTGGTTTGAAATTAGCACTATGGTATTCAGAGATGAAACGTAACATCGAGCGTTTCGAACATGCAGCTAAAGGTGTCGAAGCGGGTAAAATCAGTGGTGCAGTTGGGACATTTGCCAATACACCTCCAACAGTAGAAGCGTATGTTTGCGATAAATTAGGCATTCGCGCCCAAGATATCTCAACTCAAGTGTTACCACGTGACTTACATGCGGAATATATTTCAGCAATGGCGTTAGTCGCAACAAGTATCGAAAAATTCGCCACTGAAATTCGTGGCTTACAAAAATCAGAAACACGTGAAGTCGAAGAGTTTTTCGCTAAGGGACAAAAAGGTTCTTCAGCGATGCCACATAAACGTAACCCAATCGGTTCAGAAAATATGACCGGTCTAGCACGCGTGATCCGTGGCCACGTGATTACTGCGATGGAAAATGTTAGTTTATGGCATGAACGTGATATTTCACATAGTTCAGCTGAACGTATCATAATTCCTGATACGACAAGCTTACTTAACTACATGTTGAATCGTTTCTCCAATATTGTAGAGAACTTAACCGTCTTCCCAGAAAACATGAAACGCAATATGGATGCGACATATGGATTAATCTATAGCCAACGCGTTTTACTTAAATTAATTGATCACGGGATGACACGCGAAGAAGCCTATGACTTAGTCCAACCTAAGACAGCTTATGCGTGGGATAATCAAACGCAATTCCGTCCGCTACTAGAAGCGGATGAAAAAATTATGTCAGTGTTATCAATGGAAGAACTAAATGATGCCTTTGACTACAGCTGGCACATGAAGCATGTCGATGATTTATTCGAACGTGTCGGATTAGCAGAATAACCAATAAACAGGACGGATCACTTACGTGGTTCGTCCTGTTTTTAAGTTTCTAGTAGAGACTATTTAAAGCTTCTTTGAAAGTTTGAATTTGTTGGTCGGAAATGAGTGTTGCTTTTTCCTTTTCTAAATAATTAATAAACCAATCAGCCAACATAGTGTAGTCTAAATAAGAAAGTTTATACTTCAAACTGTCGATTAAAGTAAAAGCCCCCTCAAAATCATTTTGGTCAAGCGAGTCACTTAATAAATCGGCTCTAGAGACAAGTTGTCCATTGACATCTAATTCTTCTCCTAGATGAAAGGAAGTCAATTCTTTTTTCAGAATGATGCCGATACTTTGCCCAATTGTTTTGAATTGTTTCATTAAAAAATCTTCTTCCATTATAATATTACCTCCTTTTTTATAATGTTAACATACTAATTAGGGAGCCAGCAATTTAATTAACTTTATAGAATAGTAAGGATAAGTAATGAAACAACCTACTATAGTAGATATGTATGGAGAACTACTTGATAATAAAGCGATTATTATAGTATGATAGGATGAGATACTATTAAAAGGAGGCGAGCATTATGTCGCATGAAGAAGTTAATTTTGCTATAGAAGAGCTAAAAAAATCGAATATCCGAATTACACCACAAAGACATGCCGTGTTGGAGTATTTAATCGAAAGTCATGGACATCCAACTGCCGATGAAATATATCAAGCGTTAGTTCCTCGTTTTCCTAATATGAGTGTCGCAACCGTTTATAATAATTTAAGACTTTTTACTAAGATTGGTTTTGTGCAGGAGATGCCTTATGGTGACTCATCAAGTCGTTTTGATTTTGCCTCTAAGAAACATTACCATGCGATTTGCCAATCTTGTGGTAAAATTGTCGATACCGTTTACCCTGGTTTAGAAGATGTAGAGATGGCAGTGGAACGTCTAACAGGCTATCGAATCAATACGCACCGCTTAGAGTTATACGGCCTTTGCCCAGAATGTCAAAAAAAGTCAAAAAAACAATAAATTTTTGTTGCTTTTTTCGAAATTAATTGATATATTATTTTAAGTCATCAGCGAAACAACCTAATAAAAAATATTTACAAAAGTAGTTGACGAAATCAACTACATGTGATATTCTAATTGAGTTGCTGAGAGGCAATGATAGAACTTGAACGTTCTAAAAAAATATTTACAAAAAGTAGTTGACGAAATCAACTAAAGATGTTAATATTTAGAAGTTGTCCGGAACGAAAGTTCTTAAAAAAGCAAAATATAAAAGTTTAAAAAAGTTGTTGACAGCGTCAACTAAGCATGTTAAACTTTAGGAGTTGTCACGAAAGACAACGACTTAAAAAGTAGACCTTTGAAAACTGAACAATGAATAAGACAAACCAAATGTGTAGGGTGTTTTACAAAGTGTAAAACAAAACCAAGCAATTTTTAAATTTTAGTGAAGTAATTCGCTAGCAAACATAAATGGGCGACATCTTCGGATGTTATCAAAACTTTTTATTGAGAGTTTGATCCTGGCTCAGGACGAACGCTGGCGGCGTGCCTAATACATGCAAGTCGAACGCATTTTGTTCCACCGGAGCTTGCTCCACCGAAACAAAATGAGTGGCGGACGGGTGAGTAACACGTGGGTAACTTGCCCATCAGAGGGGGATAACACTTGGAAACAGGTGCTAATACCGCATAATTCTTTTGACCGCATGGTCGAATGATGAAAGGCGCTTTCGGGTGTCACTGATGGATAGACCCGCGCTGCATTAGCTAGTTGGTGAGGTAACGGCTCACCAAGGCCATGATGCATAGCCGACCTGAGAGGGTGATCGGCCACACTGGGACTGAGACACGGCCCAGACTCCTACGGGAGGCAGCAGTAGGGAATCTTCGGCAATGGACGAAAGTCTGACCGAGCAACGCCGCGTGAGTGAAGAAGGTTTTCGGATCGTAAAACTCTGTTGTTAGAGAAGAACAAGCGTGAGAGTAACTGTTCACGCCTTGACGGTATCTAACCAGAAAGCCACGGCTAACTACGTGCCAGCAGCCGCGGTAATACGTAGGTGGCAAGCGTTGTCCGGATTTATTGGGCGTAAAGCGAGCGCAGGCGGTTTCTTAAGTCTGATGTGAAAGCCCTCGGCTCAACCGAGGAAGGTCATTGGAAACTGGGGAACTTGAGTGCAGAAGAGGAGAGTGGAATTCCATGTGTAGCGGTGAAATGCGTAGATATATGGAGGAACACCAGTGGCGAAGGCGACTCTCTGGTCTGTAACTGACGCTGAGGCTCGAAAGCGTGGGGAGCAAACAGGATTAGATACCCTGGTAGTCCACGCCGTAAACGATGAGTGCTAAGTGTTGGAGGGTTTCCGCCCTTCAGTGCTGCAGCTAACGCATTAAGCACTCCGCCTGGGGAGTACGGTCGCAAGACTGAAACTCAAAGGAATTGACGGGGGCCCGCACAAGCGGTGGAGCATGTGGTTTAATTCGAAGCAACGCGAAGAACCTTACCAGGTCTTGACATCCTTTGACCATTCTAGAGATAGAACTTTCCCTTCGGGGACAAAGTGACAGGTGGTGCATGGTTGTCGTCAGCTCGTGTCGTGAGATGTTGGGTTAAGTCCCGCAACGAGCGCAACCCTTATTGTTAGTTGCCATCATTAAGTTGGGCACTCTAGCAAGACTGCCGGTGACAAACCGGAGGAAGGTGGGGATGACGTCAAATCATCATGCCCCTTAT